>NZ_JBIBKS010000023.1:0-144420 GCF_042959345.1 Streptomyces sp. NPDC007905
ACCGACGACACCGTCCTCCCGACCGAACTCACCGCATAGCCTCAAAACGAGATCACCGAGTGGCCGTCGATACACCACTCCGGCGGACGTGACCGGACGTGCGGGCTTTCCCCGCATCCGGCTCAAGCAAGCCCCATGGGCTTCGCAGGTCAGCAGGGTTATGTGGTCCGTTTGCCGTCACCAGCATGGTGCTGGCGGTGGCATTCGGAGTGCACGAGGCGAAGGTTGTTCCGCTCGTCCGTGCCGCCGTCTCGCCGGTAGGTGAAGTGATGCTTGTGGAGCATCTTCTTCGAAGCCGCGAACCAATTGATCCACTCACGTGGACTGTCCGGTTCGTACTCGGCTCCGACGATCAGCGCCTGCTTGCAGAGAGGACAGAGCCCCTGCTGCCTCACCGCCAGGAGAAGACTCGTCTTGTCCATCGGCGGCGGCGCTTTCCTGCGGCGGCGATCCCGCCAGTACTCGATCAGAGCGGGGTCGTCCGGGGACGCTCCGCCCTTGACGAGCTGGTGGCGGACGATGCCGGTCCAGGCGAACTTGATGAGGAAGGCGCCGCTGTCGCGGTCACCGAATACCCACCGGTCACGCCGGGACGGGTGGAACCGTCCGAAGTACCGGTCCACGACCCAGTACCTCGACTTGTTGCGGTGACGACGCCTGGCCCACTTGAAGGTCAGCCGCCACATGTAGTGATCCAACGACGAGAATGTCGTCGAGGACGCCACCCCCCGGTAGTAGGCCGCCCAACCGCGAACGATCGGGATCAGCCTGCGCAATACAGCCTCGGCATTGGACCCGTGCAGGGCCTTCACCTCGGTCCGTAATCGCGCCCGGAGCCTCGCGCAGGCCGCTGTACTCGGCTTGATGATCAGCTTGCCGCCGGTTCGGCGAACGGTGAAGCCGAGGAAGTCGAACCCCTTACCGAGGTGGACGACCTGGGTCTTCTCCTCGTTGAAGCGAAGACCCCTCGGCTCCAGCCAGTCCTCCAGCCGGGCTCTGACCTGGTGCACCTGGGCTTCGTCGTGACAAAGCACGACGAAGTCGTCGGCATACCTCACCAGCACCGGGGTGCTCGGCATGGCGCCGGGCTCGCGCCCGGCCCGCACCGTGTATTGGCACCCTGCGGCCTGTTCCAGTCCGTGCAGAGCGACGTTCAGCAGTAGCGGGCTGATCACACCGCCTTGAGGAGTTCCCTCTTCGGTCGGTGCGAACCGGCCGCGGTCGATCACGCCTGCCTTCAGCCAGCCGCGGATCAGATCCCTGGCGGGGAACTGTCCGAGCATGGTCATGAGGTGGTGGTGGTCGATGCGGTCGAATGCCGCTGACAGGTCCGCGTCCAGGACCCACAGACGTTTCGGGTTCTTGCCCTTCACCGTCCAGAAGATCGCGGATATCGCGTCCTGGCAGCTGCGGCCGGGCCGGAAGCCGTAGGACCTCGGCTCGAACCGCGCTTCCCATTCGGGTTCCAGCGCGTTCTTCACGCGGGCCTGGAGGACCCGGTCACGGATGACCGGAATGCCGAGTGGTCGCTGTTTCCCGTTGCTCTTCGGGATGAACACTCGCTTGACCGGCCTGGCCTTCCAGGGTTTCGACGACCGATGGATCTCGGCCGCCAGCGTGCCTCGCGCTTTCGGCGTGAGGGCCCGTTCCCCGTCGATGCCAGCGGTCTCGCGACCACTGCTCTGCTGCGTTACCCGCTTCACGCTGACCAGCGTGTTGCTGCGGCTTCTCAGCATGAGCTTCTGCAAGTTGCGGACCTTCTTCAGGTCCCCGTCCTGCGTCGCCTTGAAGATCCTCTGCCTCAGCCGCCGTACGTTCTCCTCGCAGGTGGCCCAGTCGATGCCGTGCCAGTCGAGTAAGTCGTCCTCGGGTCCGTTCACTGCAGGCGAGGGCATCACGACAGGCGCCGTGACCTCCATGTTCGCCTCCGGTGTCTAACTTGTCCCTCGGTTCCGGCTTCCTTGCAGTGGTGACTTCAAAGGCTCACCTGATCCACGTGGGCGCCCTTTCGGGCCGGGCCACCAGGGCCCGTATCCGGCGAGTTATGCGAGAGCGGGTGAAGGTCCCAACTCCCGGTTTCCTCCGGCCTTTCGGCCTGCCGGCCTTCGCTTCTTGGATCTTCCTTCTCCCGCCGGGGACTTCAGCCTTCCTTGCGGTCGACCTACCAAGCCGAGGCTTGGACCCCGTCGGGGTTTCCACGTTCCGCACCAGTAAGACGCGGCTGGGGTGGGCGCCCCCTCTACCCCGGGACCAGCGGTGTCCTCCCTCCGGGCTCAGTTACCCGAAGGTCGCTTGGTGCCTTCCAGCACCGGGTCCTATGACCGCCGTCAGCACGCCATCAGCGCGGTCTTAACGTCACGGGGCATCATCGAGGGTTCACTTACGTTCGCCCGTCCAGCCTTCCCCTCGCCTGTTGCACCCCGATGGCCGGGACGCTCTTGGGCTTGAACGCTCCGCTTCACACCCCGCCGTTGCCAGCGACGCATGGGAGCCGCGGGGACGGGCCGTGGACACTGGCCCGAAGTTCAGCCGATCGATACCTCCTTCACGTGGCTGTCCTTTACTTACCTGGAGCGACTTCGTGTCGCACACTTAGCGCTTCAGTTGGCGAGTTGAGCGCCTCAGCTGCTGGCTAATGCGGCTGTGGCATAGCGCCAGGAGCCCGCGAATCCATCCCCTGAAGACAGCTTCGCTGTACCTAATGGACGGGTACGGTGGAGCGGTCCCCCGGGTACGCCCTCCGGCGCCACTGCCGGGTCAAAGGAAAACAGCAGTCAGCGCATGTTGGCCGCGTCGTCGATCTCGTACACGGCGCGTCGCGCGTCTCGCTCCAGTTCCTCGAACTCGTCCTCGATCGCCGCGAACCGCGTGAACATGTCGTCGCGCGTTGCGGCATTTGCCACGTCGGCAGCACGCTGTATCCAGATGGGCATGTTGGCTGGCGACAGTGGATAGCCCCGGCGCCGCATGACGTCCGCATCGAAGGTCGCCTCCACGTCGCTGTCCTCGATCTGCAGCGCGAGGTACCCGTCGCCAGGGCGGACGTCGCTGCCGGTCATGTTCGCTTCTATGTAGGCGACGTTCGATTCCAGGTCCTCCAGCCGGCCGAGCAGGTGCTCGGACAGGAACGCACCGAGGGCTGCGACGTCCAGGCCGACCTCACTCCGAAATGTCTGGGCCACTAGGCCAGGCAGGCGGAACGGGTCGAGGCGTGCGGTCGCCTCATCGGTGAAGCGAGTAAGGCCTGGGGTGGCGGAGCCGTCGAAAGTCATCACGCCGAGGTTGTAGTGCTCCAGGATGGTGCATGCGGCGTCGAAGTAGATCAGGACAGCGGTACGTAGGACATCGACCCGGTGCTCGTCGCGGTGGTAGGTGTCATTCCGGTACTTGTGCAGCTTCTTCAGCACCGGGCCGATCATGGCCGGGAGTTCGTCCTTCTCCACCAGAAAGTCGATCTTCACGTTGAAGTCCCGGTCGATCCTCCTGCGCCGGGTCTTTGATGTCACCAGCGGGCGGAGGCGGTCGAGCTCGGCTTCCAGGCCCTTGCCTTCGCCCCGGGCCACAGCCGCCTCCATCGCATGGAGGCGGCTGTAGTTGAACCGCTCACCGTGCAGCACGTACTGCGCGAGCCGGAAGAGCATCAGCTCCACCGCGCTGTCGACCAGGATCAGCGCCAGCCGCAGATGCGGTACATCGCTGACTTGAAGGAGACGCTCGGCCTCCTCCATCTCCACGACGACCAGTTCGAGGCGGTGCACCCTTCGGTCCCTTCTGCATGCCGGCCGACGGCCGGTGCCAACTCATAGGGGCCACCGTAGAGAACGTCCTACGGCGTGGGCACGGGAATTGCGTGAGGCCGCCGGCAGTGCGGCTGTGCGCTGCCCTGGACGCTGGGCGCCACGGTGGGTGCGGCGCCGGTCGTGTCGGGTCCGTCCGATCAAGCTGTGCTGGTGCGCCGTCGGGTCAAACCGATGGTCCTCGTTCCCCTGTCCGGAGGATGATGTGCGCATGCAGTCGGGCCACGACCTTCCGAGTGACCGCCGGGCCGAGTATTTCGGCCAGTGCGCGGTGATGATGCTCGACGCGCTCCGACAGGAGAATGACGGGGACCCGTTTTCCGAGGTCACCAGCGTCGACCTGTCCACAGAAACCGAACCCGGGCACGAAGGAATCTACGACCAGGCGCTGTCCAACGCCCTGGCCGCGATCGTCGCAGCGGAGTGGCCAGGAAAGGAAGCGAACGGCAGGGGCCGTGTCCACTTTGCGAGAGACCTGTTGAAAGTGATCGCCGAGAAGATTCCGCCCGACCCGGCGACGGGCCTGTGCGTCATACCCGATCGCGACGCCGACGTCCGCTCACGGTGGGAGAAGGAAAACCGTGCGCCCGAAGGTTTCTGGGACACCCGGATCGACGTTGCCCTCCTCACCGATGCGCTCAACGTCAGCGGTCTGGCCCGCCATGGAAGCGGAACGGGACGCCTGCAGCACCGTCACGTCCACGCCCTGCTCGCCCTCGACCACCACCCCGCCCTGAGAACGCTCCTTGAGGCCCAGTCTGACCGCGATGACGAGCAGGCCCAGGACGAGGACGCGCGGTCGGCCGATCAGGCACGCGCTCTACTGGAACTCATCGGTGATGAAGAGGCCAAGCGCCGTGCGGAGTCGGCCGAGAACCCCAACGAGTACGACCCCAGGCACAACCCTGACGGACACGACTTCGAGGAATGCCCGGTGTGTGGATATGAGACCTTCTGTGTCCTGGGCTTGGACATGTGGGGGCGGGTCGGCTTCGGGCAATGCGTCGTCTGTTCCTACAGGCGCAGTCCCCAGGTTGCTGACCAGGAAGGCTTCGGCGAGCACCTCACATGGCTGATGGGAAATGACTGAACGCTCAGCTCGCCAAGTGTTGCGCTCACTCGCCAGCTGAAGCGCTCAGTCACAAGAAGGCAGTTCGGGCCCTTGCTGCAGGGCGATCTACAGGTCGAACTCTAGGTGCTCGATGTCCGTGAAGCGGACTTCCTCCAGCTGGCCAGCGCGGCGGCCGTTGTCCTGGAAGTACACCTCCTTGAGTCCTTCGGCCGCGATCTCCCGCAGATGCTGGTCGCTGGCTCCGGCCTCCTGGGCCTCGAAGAGGCGGGCGGCGTAGCGAGGCGGCAGGGCGACGGTCAGGTGCCGGATGCGGTCCTGGTCCGTCGACCCGATCGGCGCGGTGTAGCCGAGGCGGGCGCGGGTGTCGATGACGATGCCGCCGGTGGTCGCCGCCTGCTGCCGGGCCTTGGCCCGGATCTGCGGCTGCCAGCGGGCCTTCACCTCGCGCTCCAGGCGCGCGGCGAGGTCGGGGCGCGGCTTTTTGATCTGGTCCTTCACGTACCGCTCGACGGTGCGCTGGGAGACCCTCAGCATCTGAGCGACCGCCTTGGTGCCCTTGAGCTGCTTGACCAGGTACCGCATCTGCGCGCCCGCGCTCTTAGGCGCCGGGCGAGTGAACGCCTTCTGCACCGCGGCGTCCAGGCCGTCCCCGAACAGGCTCATCGTCGCCCTCTCCTACTCTCCGTTGTCGACGTCGGTGACGGTGCCGTCCTTGATGTACCGGGCGAGGTTGAGCTCCGGGGCGTTGAACTTCTCCCGGACTTCCTCGCCCCACAGGACGTCCTGGGTGCCCTCGTGCTTGACCAGGCCGGGGTTGATGCCGAGCTTGAAGCCGCCGGGCAGCGGCTTGCCCTCCCGGTAGGGCAGGAAGTCCAGCGGGCTCGGTCCGTTCGAGGCGTAGACGACGCAGTCGGACAGGATCGCGATGGGGTACTGCCCGGTGAACGCCGCGTGCTTGACGATCTTCCGGTGAAGGTTGATCCGGGTGCGGGAGATGACCGCCGCCCGGATGTCCGGCCGCCACGTCGGACGGGACAGCGCCCGCCACGGCTCGCCCGGCCGCCAGCCCTCACCCCGTGGCCGCTCGCGCAGCTTGCCCAGACCGCCCTTCACCGTCGCCTTGACCGCCGAGACGACGATCGCCAGCTCCGGATCGCGGGCCTTGTAGCCGTCCATCGCCGCGAGGAAGTCGGCCGGCGACAGGTCGGCGTCGACGCCGAGGTCGGCCATCGTGGCGAGGTAGGCATCGCGCAGCCGGTTGTACCAGCCGTCCAGGTAGCGGCCGTTCTCGTAGCGCACCCACGCCTCCAGCGGGCGCACCTCGTAGCCGAGCTCCACCGCGTACGCCACGGTGGGCGTCGCGTACCAGGCCGGGCCGGTCGGGCGCTCGCCCTTCGGCGTGAACGGGCTCGGCAGCAGGCTGCTGTCCAGCTCCACCCACTCCTTTCCGACCTTCACGTGGGACAGGTCGACGAGCCACGAGCCGGGCAGCTTCGGGTCGAACGTCGGGGCCTTGACGTGCGTCGGGGCACTGAGGCTGACGTTCAAGCCGTTGGTGCCGGCTGCGAAGGCCATGTTGACGTCGATGCCGACCAGGTGGCGCAGGGTGCACTCTGCGTCGGTCATCGGCCGTGCCCAGTCGTACGCCTCCTCGAACAGCTTCTCCGCCGGGCCGCGGACGTGGAACCGGGGCAGGTCCTTGAGGACGGGATGGCCGTCGGGGGCCTCGCACGGCGCCGGGTCGACCGGGTCCTTGCCCAGGCTGCCGGGGTTGTGCTCGGAGTGCCGCTTGCCGTCGGCGTCCGGCTCGGAGGCCCGGGTCGCCGGGTGTAGCGCGGTCATCAGCTCCAGGCCGGTCACGGCTGTGGAGCCGCGCGGCGTCATGACCCGGGAGGCGTACACGCCCAGGACGCGGGCGAGTTCGGCCGGCGGGAGCTGCCCGGCCTCGCCCCAGTGCCGGGTGTCCAGCGCGTGCCACGACGGGATGCACAGCTGCACGCAGGCCCGCTCCGAGCCGGTCGCGGGGCGGTAGATCCTCGCCCACGGCCCGAACCCGCGCTTGGTCAGCTTCCACTCCGCGCGCGCGAGCTGCTTGATGACCTTGTGGCCCTCCGGCAGGCGCCCGGCGAGGCGCTCCTCCTCCGTGAGCGTCGTCGGCAGGCCGTAGCGCTCCAGCGCGGCCTCGGTGAGCACGATCAGCGGGTCGGCGTCCTTGCCAGGCCCGGCGAGCTTCGGCTGTCCGAGCTTGGCCTCGCGCAGCGCCCAGTCGACCAGGGCCGGGATGCTCTTGGCGGGCACGTCCAGGACCAGGCCGCCGGTGCAGTAAGCCAGCACCTGCCCGTCCTCGACGTCGACGACCGCCAGCGGGCCGTTCTCGAACCGCGGGTCGGCAGAGCTCGCCGAAACCCCGGCCGGGGCCGCCTTCTTCGCGCCGGGGCGGCGCGACGTCGACGACGTCCCGGTGGTGCGCGCCGGGCGGGTCGCGGCGGCCGGAGCAGCGGCGACAGGGGCAGGGGTCTGGGTGTTCTCGGTTGCAGTCATGGCCGCAGGCTCGGATTCGACCATGTCGTCGATCGCAGCGTCCGGCACCTCTGACATTTCGCGTGCCGGGTCGGACGCCCCGATAAACGTGGCGGGTACCGGGGCCGCCGGCTCTTCCGGCGTTGCGGGTGCGGGGTAGAGCTCCGCGAGCTGCTTGAGCAACCGCGCATACGCCTCACGCTCCGGGCCACGCGGCTCGGTCGGCTTCTTCGTCGACTCCCAGGCGGACACCGTGGCCCGCCGCACCTTCAGCGCGCCGGCAACCTCGTCCAGCGTCAGGCCGTGCGCGGTGCGCAGCCGCTTGCGCTCTGCTGCTGGCGGCAACGGAGAGCGGGACGCGACCAGAGCGTCGACCGCGTCGAACAACTCGGACATGAAACACCTCCTAACCCACAGCCTACCTCGCCAAACCGTACGGTTGGCGTAACTTTCGCGTACGCATACCGTACGGAACCTCAGGTGCAGCTCACCTCAGTTTTTCTCCTGAACAACTTAACGAAGAAGATTAAAGAAGTCTCCTGGATGGCTTATGATCAGAGCGAGACGAGCGGTCCGGGCTGGCCGGACTGCCACAAGGGGAGGCCGCATGCCCACGCTCAGCATCAACTTCGACCCGGCTCTCATCGCGCACCTGATGAAAGCGAGCGGCGATGACACCGTCCATGTCACCCTCACCCTCGGCACCGGGGACAAGCAGTCATCACCGAGGCAGGTGGTCCCCCACGGCCCGCTGGCCGATCTCATGCAAGCGGGTCTGCTGAAGGCGGGGGCGGTCTTGTCCTTCCACCAGCGTCGCGCCAACCGGTCCGGGCGCGCCGTGGTGACGCCCGACGGCCAGTTGGTCGTCGATGGCCATGCCACTCCGTACCCCTCGCCGTCCAAGGCGGCCGAGGCAGTGACAGGAAACGTGATCAACGGATGGACGCTGTGGCACCTGGCAGATGGGCGCACGCTCGATGTCCTGCGCCGAGAGCTGGAGTCACGCAACTCGCAGTAGTCCCACTTCCTGAGCTGTAGATCCAGTCCTTGAGGCGGGGGCACAGCGGTGCTCCCGCCGGATCATGGCCGCATCCCTGAGATGCAGACCCTCAAGCCGACCGTGTGCTGGAGAGCATGGCCGCCCAAGCGGCCCATCGGTGGCAGAAAGGAACACCGGCTTGACCATGCTGTCCGAGCAGGAGAGCTTCAACGTGCTGCACCGGGTGATCCTCCCGGCCGCGACGCAGAGCGCCGTCGCACAGGCCCAGCCGGTCGTGGTCGTCGTCGCTGGACAGCCCGGCGCCGGGAAGACCGAGATTGCTGACTTCGTACAGGCGGCCCTGGACCGCCGGGGCGGCGCCGTGCGCGTCGACCGAGACCTGTACAAGCCTTTCCACCGCCACTACGCCAGCGCCCTGGCGGCCGACATCCGCACGGCCGGAGCCCTCGTACGTCCCGACACTGCTCTGTGGCAGGCCGCCATCGAAACACACGTCCGCGAGATGGGTTACGACGCCGTGGTGGAGTCGGCCCTCGCTGACCCGGACGACTTCCGCATCTCCTCCCGTGCCTACCGTGCCGCTGGCCACCGGGTCGAAGTGGTCGCGCTGGCCACGCCAGAGGCCTTGAGCCAGTTAGGCATCGTGGACCGTTTCCTCACCGAGGCCACCGCTGGCGGCGGCCGGTACGTGTCCTGGGAGAATCACGACACGTGCGCGAAGAACATGCTGGCCACGCTGACCGCTATCGAGGACGAGCAGCTCGCCGACCGCGTCACCGTCGTACGGCGCGACGGCACCGTGCTGTACGCCAACGAACTCAACCGCGACGGCGGTTGGCGGGGGAGGCTCGCCGCGGCACGGGCGGTGCAGCGAGAGCGGTCACGGCCGTGGACCGCGCCGGAGACCGCCTCTTTCCGCCGCGAGCTGGCCCGTACGGACCGGCGCGTACACGCCGAACTCGTCAGCGAGGACCGGCGCCTGGCCGTGCAGCGGGACACCGAGCGCGCGACCGCATGGTCCGAGCCGGTCCGCCGCACCGCCCAGCCCCGCAGACGCGCGCCCGGCGTCGACTACCACCGGCTCTCACCCAATGAACACCGCTGGATCTTCGACGAGCTCATCGCCCCGTCGTACCTGAAACACATCGTTCCCCGAGACGACCCACGCGCCGTGTACGTCCTGGGGCAGCCAGGAGCGGGCAAACTCCTGGCCGCCAGGATGGTCCGCCGCGCCATGCGGCCCGGCACCACCCGCCTGGTCGGCGACGACTTCAAAGCCTCGCACCCCGACTACTACCAGCTGCTGCGCGACGATCCCCGCAGCGCCGGCGCAGCGATCCGAGCCGACTACAAGACCTGGTTCGCCCAGGCCGAAGAGTACGTACGACTGCGGCGCGGCGACGTCCTGATCGAGGGTGCCCCCGGCAGCGCGGAGGAGCTCTTCGACAGCGCACTGCCGTTCGCGACCACCGGCTATCCAGTCGAACTCGTGGTCCTGGCCGTACGGGAAACCGACAGCCGACTCGCCACCGCGCTGCGCTACGCCCGGGCACTGCAGCGCGGCGGCACCGGCCGGTTCACCACACGCGCCGGACACGACACGTGCTTCCGCGCGCTCGCCGACGTCGTCGCCGTCGCTGAGCGGCACCCGCAGATCGCGGCCGTGACCGTGATCCGCCGGGACGGCCACGCCCTGGTGCGCCACGAGGCCGGCGGCGCCGGACAGGCGTCGTGGGCGCTGACGGCGGAACGGCTCCGCCCGTACACCGAGCAGGAGGCCGCCGCGTTCCTCCGCCTCCACCAGGCGCTGCGCCGGGCGCTCCCGCAGCACCGAGCCGAGCTCGACGAGATCGTCGCACTCGCCCGGCCCCTGATGCCGCCTCGGGTGCAGCCGGCCCGCATCAACCGGCCGCGCCCGCCCGTCTGGTCCCTGCCCATCCCGCGACGGGCCCCGGACTACGACTCGTTGAGCTCCCTCAGCCGCGCCGCATAAACGGCGGCGATCCGCGCGGCCTCCTCCAGGTCGGCGGTCGCCAGCTGTGCCTGGTCGGCGAGCGCGGCCTGACGGCCGGCCTTCAGCTCCTCGATCCGCTCCTCATCGGGCATCGGTGCGCGGCGCTCGGTGATGATCTGGATGTTGTACCAGTTCACCACCTCCTGGACGGCTTCCTCCGCCGATTGCTCTTCACCGCCTTCCAGGCCGGAGAATTCGGGCTCATCTGGTGTGCCGGACACGGCAACCCCCTCGACGTGATCATGATTGGGAGTCGCCATTGTCCCCTGGCCCGCCTGCCCGGTCCGGTGCCGTCACGGTCTCTACCCGCGCCGACTCAGAACCCGTCTTTGGCCTACCGGGGGACTCGCCTGGCGGTGACCTGCGCTGCGTGGGGCCCGAACCGGAGATCCGGGCCCCACGTGTCACACGTGGCTCTTCCGCGGACGGCGGTGGCCACCGGGGCGGCCGAGGAGGACTCCGACGCGGGTTTCAAGGCGGGCGACCTGGCGGCGCTCAAGGTCCTCACGAAGAGGCAGTTCCACGACGGATTCCCACCTGTCGCGCTTGTTCTGTTCCGTGAGGTGCTCGCGAAGACGATCGCCGGTGGCGAAGACCGTTTGCATCCGCTCTGTCATCCCGACATACAGGATCTCGTACGTCACTCCCAGCGCGATGTACAGCCCGACGTGGTGCAGGCGTCTCGGGATACGAGGCTGAAGTGGGCGCACTTGCGGATCGGTGATGGTGAGGTCGTCGCCCAGAAGGTCGACGACTGCCCTGGACACGGCAGAGTTCCAGCGCAGCATCAAACCTCCTTCAGGTTTCCGATGGACGTGACGACGTTGAACACCTGGGTGCTCACGACGGCCTTCCAGCTCTGACTGCAGGTACCTGACTCTCCGAGGTGTCGGTGATAGGTGTCGATGGCGTCCTGTGCCGCAGCCACGTTCTCGGAAATCTGCAGCTCGAGATCGCTGTTGTCCGGGGGTCCCTCAGCCTTGCCAGCCTTCCAGGCGTTGCGGATCGACTCGTCGGTCACGGGCACGATCTCGCCGCCGGAGCGAACTGGCTCGTACCGAGAGCCAGGCGCAGGGGCGTCCTGGCTGACCTGCGGGAGATCCTGCGTACCGCCGTGCGCCCAGTACACCTCAACGATGGCCTCCGCCTGCCGGCGCCCCCAGGCGCTGCGAGCACCCGGCTTGTTCGACACCATGCGAGTGACAAAGGTATTTGCCTGTCCGCGGGCACGGGTCACTTGCTGGGACCCGTATGCGGCCTGCAGAACACCGGCCGCTGTCGCGGCGATCACGGTTCGGATCCGGGCCTCGGCCAGGGCTTGCTTGCCGATCGTGGTGTCTGCGTTGGCGGTCACCGTGTCCATCACCGTGGAGATGGGACGCCAGGTCGGCTCCGGAGGCAGTCCCGAACTCCCCACCAGCAGAGACTGGGCGGCGGCACTGTGGTAACTGTCCTTCGCCCGCGGCAGGGACCGGTGGACCAGGTGGGCGACCACCCGGCCCCGCAGCTTCCCGGCGCGGGTACTGGAGTCGGTGCTGTACATGCCGAGCTCGGCATAGACGTCCTTCGCGGCGGCGGTGCTGCGGTTGAAGGCCCACACGGCCAGGAGCGCCAGGTACTCCAGTTCCATGCCGTCCGGCCGAGTGGACGGCATCTTCATATAGTCCACGATCGTCCGCCCGTGGACCGGTACCCGGTCGAAGACCCCGGCATCGGCGAGCCGGTCCAGAGCATGCTGAGCCAGTCGGGCCACAGCAGCTCCCTGTGGAAGTGCCTCCGGGTCGTTGTGCACGGTCTCGTAGCGCCGCGTCAGCGAGGCGGCATAGTCACGGACGCCGCTGCCCACGTACCGGGCCCCGAGGACTACCTGAGCGGTCGTCGTCCAGCTGTACACCGCGGCCAGCGCCTTGTCCGCCGGCACCGCCACTGTCCGCGTACCACGGTAGGACACTTGGATCTCCACGGTGCCCTTGACGTCCTTCGCCACGAGAAGCTGATCGCGGGCTTGCTGAAGGCAGGGGACGAGCGTGTCGATGATCCGCTCCTGTTCCTCCTTCCTGAGCAGCGTGAAGTCGTACAGCTTGAAGGGCAGCTTGAGAGCGGCGCAGAACTGTACGAGTGCATGGAATTTCATCCCTGCACGCCCGTGACCGTCAATCGGCGTGATGCCACGGGCCAGAGGCTTGCCATGGTTGTCAACGATGCGCACGAGCGCGGTGTCGATAGGGCGACGCTGGCCCTGCGTGGTGACCGTGGCGATCGTACGGTTCGAGGCCGAGCTGGTGACCTGGTGAACGGTCCACTTCTGCCGCTCCTCAGGCCTCTCCAGGGCGTGAGGGCCCTCTGATCGCAGTTCCAGTACGGAGGACTCCGAAGGGCTGGGCCGCTGGCGGGAACGGCAGAGCCCCGATGTCACCTCCCGTTCCGCTGTAGTCGCTGCTCTCCTCATCCCGGACATTGCTCACCAGGAGGAGGAACAGGGTGAGAATCTGGATCGGCGGAGTGATGATCTGGTGGCAGCCTCCGAGCACACCACCGTCGAGGAAATGCAGCCGCCCGTCGGAGCCCAGGTCCCGAGAGAAAAGGCTCTTCACCGGTCTCGGTTCGGCCACGCTGCGGGAAATCACCTCCAGCATCTCTTCATCGGGCCGACAGTCAGCTTGGGCGATTGCCGGGCACCGTCGGATGGCCTGAGCCAGACTTCGCGCTGCGTCCGCGGGGGCGCGACCGAGGATCTCGGGGAGAGTGGCCGTCTCTGGCATGATCATGTAATCAGAACTCGCTTTCTGCGTGCAGGTAGGAGGGCACGCAGGAAGCCCTGCGCTCCCGGAACAGGCGAATTCCGACCGTGAACGGACCTGCGCCATGAACCGGCCGCGTACGGGGGCGAGGGGGCGATTCCGGCCGTGACCGGACCTGGCAGTCCCACGCCACAACCTGTACGGGGCGCGATCACGGACAGACTAATGGGCCTCACTGACAGTTGAGGCCGGAATGACGAGAGAGGACCTCTGACAATCCGTCGGATGAGATTGGCACGGGTCTGAAACCGCCGCCCATCCTGGCAACAGCGCCAGGGCGGGCTCCCCAAACCCCGCAGGGCGGGCGTAGGTTGACCCTGCCGTTGATCATTTTCGGGGGTGGATGTGACAGGCCGGGATCTCAGGGCCCTGTTCAGTACGAACGACCGCAGCGTGCAGGCTGATGAGGCATTCACGAACCGCTCCTCACAGTGGGAGACGGTCGCGGCCGCGCTCACCGAGCACCTCCAGCGCATCAGTGCGCCCGCCTTCGACGCAGAGGACCTCGAGGCGCCCCGCAACCACGTCCTGGTCTTCCACGGAGTGGGTGGCATCGGCAAGACGACCCTGTCGAGGATGCTGGAGGCGGCGCTCACCGACGCCGGACGGCGGCCCTCCCAGTGGGGCGAGCCTGGCTGGCCGGCCGACTGGATCCTGCCCGTACGCATCGACCTCGCCCGCTCCGCCGGTACCGACTTTGAGCAGATCGTGCTGACGATCCGGGCCGCCCTCACCCGGATCGGGCGGCCGCTGCCCGCCTTCGATCTCGCCCTGCGCCGCTACTGGGAGGCCAACCACCCCGGCGAACCCTTGGAGGAGTACCTGCGCAGGGCGGGGCTCGGCTCCCGGTTCGGGCAGGCGCTGCCGCAGCAGATGCAGTCCGCGCTCGCCGACGTCGCCCAGGCGCTCATGCTGCCCGGCACCATCGGGTCGGTCGTCGGCCAGGTCACCGGTGCCCTCATCGGCGCGCTGCGCGAACGCCGCCAGACCGTACGGGCCCTGGCCGGCTGCGCCCGGCTGGCGGATCTGCTGGAGGCCGAACTCGACCTGGACAGCCTCTCCTTCTATCCTCACCTGCTGGCCTGGGAGCTCGCCCGCCTCCCTGACGGCAAGAAGGCCGTGCCGGTGGTGCTGCTCGACACGTTCGAGGATGTCGGTGACCGCACTCACCGCGACCTGGAACGGCTGATCCAGCGGACGATGTGGCTGATGCCGAACGCCTTCTGGGTGATCACCGGCCGCTCCCGCCTGCAGTGGGCCGACCCGGCCCTCCAAGGACAGCTCGACTACACCGGCCCCACCGCCTGGCCCGGGCTCACCCACACCACCGTCCCCGCCGCCCGCACCTCCGCCGGTGCCGGAGCGGCGCGGCAGGTGCTGGTCGGTGACTTCTCCCCCGAAGACTGCGACGACTACCTCGCCCGCCGCCTCTCCAGCAACGGACAGCCCCTGATCAGCGAGCCCATCCGGCAAGTCATCACCGCCCGCTCCCACGGTCTGCCCCTCTACCTCGACCTGTCCGTCGCACGGTTCATGGAACTGCGCCGCACCGGACGCACCCCGCAGCCAGCCGACTTCGACCACGACTTCCCCGCCCTGGTCGCCCGCACCCTGTCCGACCTCACCCCTGACGAACGCCACGTCCTGCGCTCGGTCACCCTGCTCGACGCCTTCGACATCCCCCTCGCCACCCGCGCCGCCGGCCTCACCCACGAAGGACCCGCCCAGCGGCTGACCGAGCGGCCCTTCGTCCGTGAAGCCCCCTTCGGCCTGTGGCCCTTCCACCTGCACGGTCTCATCCAGTCCGCCGTACGCAACGCCGATGACACCACCGACGACCGCTGGACCGAGACCGACTGGCAGGAGGCCGCCCAACGCGCCTTCAACGCCCTGGGCGAACAGCACCAGGCCGCCGACGGCCCCAGCCGGCTGCTGCTGGTCGCCTGCCTGCGCCAGGGCCTGCGCCTGGCCCGCGACCACCGCCTGGACCTCGACTGGCTCACCCCTGCGGCCTGGACCTACGTCAGCGACTCAGTCTGGGAACCCCTTGCCCCACCAGCCCGTCAGGAACAGGCCAGCGCCCTGCAAACCCCTGCCGAGGCGCTCGCCGAACTTCTCCACACCCTGGCCCGCCGCCAGCACGAACACCGCGCCCGTACCGTCGACCGCCTCACCGCGGTCATCGACACCGCCCTGCTGCCCGACGAACTGCAGGAAATGGCGATCTACTACCGGGCCAAAGCCGAACGTGACCTTGGCCGCTCGAGCGCCTCCCGCCACGGCATGCAGTACGTCGCCGACCGCGGCGGCCGCCTGGCTCCCGCCGCCCGCCGCGGCCTGGCCCACCTCGCCCGCCTCGCCGGCGACTTCCCCACCGCGCTGGCCACCGCCCGCACTCTCGGCTGGACCGGCCGCGGCCACCGCGTCGAAGGAGACATCTGGTGGCCGCACGCCGACATGCACCGCGCAGCCGCCGCCTACGCCGCCGCCCGCACCCAAGCCGAAGAACACGCCATCGCCGGCGAACGCGCCACCTCCCAGGCACAGCGCGCCTTCGTTCTCTCCTTCACCCATCCCGATGCGGCCGCCGGTGAAATCGACTTCGCTCATCAGCTCCTGGCCGGTCTGGTCCTGCGCGTCACCACCGCAACCGTCTCAGCCGCCGAGCTCATCCGGGACGCTGGCACCACCCGTGACATCGAGGACCGTGCGGAGCAACTGCGCACCGAGATCCGCCTCGCCGGCGTCAACGTCGCCGAACCCATCCTCGAACTCGCCCTGACCTTCCACCACGCCGTCCAAGGGGCCGACGAGAAGATCACAGACTCCATCGCGCGCCTGCGCGAACTCACCCGCAGCGGCGACTACGCCTACTACGCCGACATCGCCCACTTCATGACCGGCCTGCCCCTCCAAGCACACTCACCAGCACGGTGGGTCGACGGCGAAGAGTCAACCCGCCAGCGCTGGCGAGGCCTGGTCATCGCGCGGCGCGCGTACCTGAGCACCGGGCCGTGAAGGCAGCGCAACCGAGTGCCGTGCCTCAGCAGGAGGAGGCAGAGCTGTGCCGCTCGAAGCGCGGCGTCCGTCGCCCACGCCGGTCCCCGGCCGATCGAGCGACCGTACGCCAGTGAGCCCCGGACTGGCTCCGGGGCTCACGTCATCACAGCTGCTGAACCAAGCCGGTGGTGGTCACCCTGCTCGGACAGATGCACCGTAACTATCAATCTGGCGGAGCACCACCGCCTCTTGGGCCGGTGCGGACCATACCTGGATGAGGTACCACTCGGTGACGTCGTCCGGAGTAAGGTCGATGGCGGTGTCCCGGCCCCGTGCGTGGACGCGCAGCCGGTAGTCGCCGGGGCCGTCGAACGACAGCTCGGGCAGCTCCTCATCGAGGTCGGCCATCAGACCGCGCACCATCAGTTCACCCGATGCGGAGTGCAGCGAGATTTCGACGATCTCCTCCCATTCGGCGCCCCCGGGCTGGGGGGCGTTGGTGTGGAAGGTGACGGTGACGTCGACGTCGCCGGTGTGGATGCCGGTGAGGACTGAGGCAATGACGTCTTGCACTTGACCAAGCCGTTGTGCTCGGGAGGCAGGTCGGGGCCGACGCGGCCGTCCTCATCGCTGATCCTGAACTGGTGGTAGTGCACTGGCACGAGCTGTTGTCCGTGCGCGGCCTGCTCGGTCATGCGGTATCCCGGATGGTCGGCGGATTGTTAGTGAGGGGCTGTGACTCCAGCGAGTCAGAAGGAGGAGCTGTCGCCGTATCTGCCCCCCGACGGCGGCGCGGCTTCAGGAAACAGCGCATCACCGCATACGGGGCAGCCTTCCAGCGATGCGGTGTGCGGCGCCGCGGCAACCGGGCTCTCACAACGGGGGCATGACGTGGGGGCCTGCTCCAGCAGCGCATCGGCCACAGACCGCACGAGTGCAGTGGGGCACCGGTTGGGGCACCCGACCCAATCGGTGCCTAGGTCACCGAGCCGAACCCGGAAGAGATCACCACAGATGCCGCAGCGGACGCTCCACGCCGCCGTCGGGCTTCGAAACGGCTCCACTGATTCAAGTTCGTACCGGGCCAGTTCTGCTTCCGCCTCGCGGGCTGCCAGTTTCCGGGCCGGGGTGATCGCTGGCTCTTTCCGATCCTGTGTCCGGTTCACTTTCTTCCACGCGCGCCCCCAGTCCCCCCAGGTCCGCTGAGGCACGGCGCAGGCGTGAAGCAGAGCCAGCAGCTGCCGATGGCTGGTGGGGAATGACTGGCGCGTGAGTATGCGCTGTGCTGTCGAGCGCGACAGCGGCCCCAACTCGGGCCGTCCTTCTAGTCTGTGCTCCATGGCGCGGTAAGTCAGTCCGCTGCGCTCGCGTAGATCCAGCAGTGCCCGGCTCATGTCTGCCCGGTCAGCGATCAGGTCCGGCCGGGGCGCCTTCCCCGGATGAGGCGGCACCGCCCGCCGCCGGTCGTGGAGTCCTGCCATCTGCCGGGCCTGCTCCCATAGCCGGCGCGCTTCGCCGTCGGCTAGGCCGCACCCCTCCTCGTACGCTAAGACGACCCTGAGGGTGGGCAGGGCGGTGCCGCCCGCAGCCCGCTGCAGGGTGGTGGCGCTGTACTTCGTACGGGCCGCCAATGCCGCGTTGGTCAGGCCGGCACGGGCCCTGCACCGCCGGAGGTGGCTCGCGAGCCGGCCAAGGGCGCTGTCCGGGCGCGGGACTGGGTTCTCGGTTCGTCCCACGATCGCGCCTACCGGGGCAGGGAGGCCGAATGGACCCGGGCAAGGTTGCGCAGGCCCCGGGCCGCGGCACCGGTGGCCAGTCGTGTCACGCTCACCGACAGCAGGCCAGCCGCGCCCAACAGGGACAGCACCTCCGTGTGCGGCATGCCGTTCAGGGCCAGGGCGGACGCCATGATGATGATCACCACGATGACGGCGGCTTCCGCTCCGCCGAGCTGGCAGCGGGCAGAGCTGTTGGGTACGACGCAGCGCGCCACAGAATCGTGCATGAGGAAGGTCCCTACGTGCGGGCGGTCCACGGCCAGCGGCTGTGAACCTGACTGGCTCCAGCAATTTGTCATAGGCCACGGGCAGTTGACGCTGCGTCGCGGCGTGACAGCATGGTGCCACCACAACGGGCCGCAGACATTCCGTTGATGCACACTTGTCCCATGTGCTGATTTGAGGCAGACCCGATTTTCGGGCGGCACCGTATCTGAGACAGCATGTGGTCAATTCCGGCGAGACCGGTGGCCTGGCTGTTCTCCATGCCTGACCGGAGCCCGGCGCCGACGAGCCGCCGGGGAGGGGTCAGTTCGCGCGTTCCGTCCCAGTTCTGTTTGCCGTGAGCGGACCAGGGCTGCCACCCTCCACGTAGTTCCGTACGTGACTGGCTCCAGCAACCAACCGCACGGATGCGGTCGTCCGTGTTGACGCGCGGGCGCCCTACACAGCCGGCTTCGACGACGTGCGGGGCCGGCTGTTGCTAGTCAGTGGCGCGACGGTAAGCCTCGATCGCCGTACGGCGTGCATGAGGTCCACCCATTCGGCTCCGCAAATTCACGGGCGCGCGCGCCACGGCCGCAGCAGTGGGCCTGCGCCCCGCCGCCGAGTCGCAGAAAGATTATCGACGCTGGGCGTCCGGGACAGCAGCCGTACCGGCTGAGCTACCGCCGGTCGAACTGCGGTTGGGCCGTGGCAACGTACGCCGGATCGGTTCTGTAGGGCCCGCGAATCGCATCGGGAGGTGTGGCCATCGTTGCCGGTGTGTGGTGCCTTGTACGACGACGTCCAGCAGTACTTCGCCCACCACCCCACGCACCCGATCCTCATCTCCCGGATCGGCGGGACCCTGAAACCTGCTGCGTAACGCCCCGGCCGGACCGGCCGCCTGACCAGGCGCGGTCTGTGCCAGGGCCAGACGGCGGCGGCTTGCCGCAGGTCCGGCCAGCTCGGGGAAGACGCGGGCGCTGGGTTCGCGCGTTGCCCGGGCCTGCCGCTCAACCGCCGCCGCGATGTCCTGGTCGACCAGGCGGGGCGATGTGGCCTGTCGGTGGGCGGCGAGCGCGCGGTGGTAGCCGTCGCTGGCCAACTTCCGCGGCATGGCCCGCCTCGCCAACGACTTCCCTACCGCCCTGGCCGCAGCCGAGATGCTCGGCTGGGCTGGCCGCCGTCGCGTCACCGGAAATTTCGCAAGGCGGGCTCCCACCGCTCGCCGTGAGTTCCCAGTGTTTAGCTGCAAGCCTTTGGCCAGGGCAAGTCCGTTACCCGCATGGCATGGTCTCGGGAGGGGCTATTCCGTCAGGCGCGAGATGAAGGCAGGGGCGAGGTTTCGGACGCGATCCTCTTCAAGGGAGCCTGCAAGCGCCTTGACAGCCATGTCGACGCCGGGGGTGGCACGCCCGCCGAATAGCTGGTGCAGCTTCCCCAGCCCATCCGCCGCAACGTCGCCCACGCGCGGGTCGTTGCACAGAACGGTGAACGTTTCGGAGACCTGCCGTGCCCTGGTGGTCATCATGATGCGCAGGACGTCACCTGCGTCCTTGTCGGTCAGGCGGTCCGGACGCTTCTCGGCCTGGCTAAGCCGGTCGGTGATCTTGAAGGCTTTGGCGACCAGAAGGGCTGCAGGGCCGGCGACGTTGACCGTGACGGAGCGATCGTCGGCAGGGTCGAGGCTGCCGACGGGCAGAGGAGAACGGTCCACAGCGGCGACCTCAAGGCCCTCGATCCAGCGCGCGGACATTGTGCCGTGCGGCGGGACCTTGGCGCTGCGACGCCCGTTCTTTGGAGAGAGCTGCCGGGGAATGAGGAGATCCAGTTCCACCGGAACAACCTGGTCGCCCACGGTCTCCTGCCGTTCCCAAAGCCCGGGTTCGCTGTCCTTCTTCAGCGTGAAGCCGGCCTCGCGCAGAGATGTATCGAGAAGCGGTTGATCCTCCAGAAGTGCGGGGTCGATGCTCAGGTCGCCGTCGGAAGTGAAAGGCGAGTTGCGGATCGCCGCGTCCGGAGTGCGCAGGTAGACGGCCTGCGCACCTACGACAGTCAGGGCGTCGAGGTGAGGGCTCAACGCGACCAGGCCGTCGAGGAGAACGCGCCGGGCAACCACCGTCAGCTGATCGGGGTCGACGCCCTCCGGAACCTGTGACATGGTGCCTCGCGCTCTCGTCGGCTTGCGTCCTGCGTTGCGATCTTAGTGTTGGACGGGCCGTGTCCAGGCGTCGTTCTTGGGAGCCCGCCACTTCTCGGGCCAGCGCTCCATGAACTCAAGGAGAGCCTCACCCTCGGCAGGCATCCGGCCTGGGCCAGCCAGGCAGTCGATTACCGCTTGGCTGGGCGCGACGTACTGTACGCCGTCGACGAATTCCGCCCCCCTTCGGACGAAGGAGTCCGGTTCGTTCAGCAGCAGGACGTCCGCGCCATCGGCGACCGGCAGGAGTCCAAGGTCATCGGCCAGATCGTCGACGTCCAGCCAAGGTGCGACGTAGAGCACCAGCTGGCCGCCCACGGCGACCTGAACAAAGCGCTGCGCGGCGTAGGAGCCGGTGACCGAGAGACCGTCGATGGCTGAGAGACCACCGACATGCTCCGTGGAAAGCTGCGGGATCTGTTGCAGCAGGGCGGATACACCATTGGGAGCCAGCGCTCCCCGGTACGACCCAGGGGAGAGGAGATTGGTCTCCTGGGCCCGTGCGCGCAGAAGCTGAACCCAGTCGACGTCCGTGATGAGTCGGCCCTTGCGGTGGATCAGGAGCTGGTCTTCCAGGGTGTCTAGGAGCCGGGACACGTAGGGGAGGCTCAGCGTGGAGGTCCGGTGCAAGTCAGTGGCTCGGTGAGGTGGCGGCACATCGGCCAGGAGCCGAACAAGGCGGCCTGCCTTCGGCCCCGCCAGAGTGGTCCTGCTGGACTCCCGCCGAGCAGACCGCGGCGCCTTCTCGGCTCCTACTGTGTGGATGATGATGGCCGGTCGCGACACGCGAATGCCGACATTACCGGTCAGATCCAGATAAGCGATGCCGTTCTGCCGCAACAGATCACGGGCCTGCGATGAGATCCACGGTGCTATGACCAGCAGAGTTGAGTAGTGATTGACCTCACGGAGCAGCTGCACCTGGGGCACCAGCCGCTCCATCACGAACCGTGGTGATACCGCCTGCGTCGCTTCCACCAGTAGTTGCGTGAAGGTGCTGTCCCCCTCCGCCCTTACCTCCAGGAGAGCATCGAAGACCTTGCTGTTGTTCGGGCGCTGCGTGACCTGCCACTCCGGCCCCAGCAGGCCGCTCAGGGCTTGGATGCCCTGCTCCAGCAGGTGCGCTTCTCTGATCAGCGGAGATTCCACGAAACCATCATCACACGTGAAGCAAGCAAACTTGCTCAGAAACGGCGACTTTACCGGCTCAGTAAAGTTCCGGTTGCAGGCAACTTTTTCTGGGTATGCCACTTGCCTGAGCTGGACAACTCCGCCAGTCACGCAACTCGAGCAGCGTCGCACCATCGGTGCGCCTCACGGAGTCCTCGAGTCCCCAACGTCGGCGCCGTGGACCTAGTGGGCCACGTTGGCCGCTGCCGTTCTTGCGTGCCGCCTCCATCGCGGCCCGCAGCGCGACCCGTGCCAGGTCGACCCCGGACACCTCACTGCCGCTCATGCCTGCCCCCAGGTGGCGTAGCCGAGGTCCAGATGCCCGAGACCGGCCAGGCGCTGCACCTGGGCGACAAACGCCCGGGTGAACAAGCGCTGAGCCGACCTCTCGCCGTACCGGTCGATGTGGTCGAACACCAGCTGGTGGTCGGCGGCGGCGCGGTTGCGCCAGTCCAGGACCTGCTCCCGGGTGAGCTCCTCGAGGACCAGCTCCTGGTCGTCGTCGACGTCGGCGCGCTCCGGCTCCGGAGCAGGTACGACGGCGGCCGGGCGCGGCGCGGGCAGCACGACCGGGGCCGCCGGCGCGGCCACGACGTCGTCGGCCGGCTGCGCGGCCACGGCTTCGGCGGCACGGGCCTTGGCGGCGGCCTGCCGGGCGCGGACCTGCTCCCACTTGTGCTCGCGGGCCCATGCCTGGGCGGTCACCTGCTCGTGCAACTGCCGGTCGGCGGCCGCGCGGCGCTCCGCCTCGGAGGCGGCGGGCATCGCGGCGTCCACGGCGGCCGCGACCGCACTGCGCTGGGCACGGCGGTCGGCCTGCTTCTCCTCACAGCGCGGGCAGTCCCGGCCGGAGTCGAGCAGCAGCCGGTCGTCGCACAGGGCGTCACCGCACTGCTGGCGCTGAGGCAGTCCCCGGGCCAGCAGCCAGCCCACCGGGTCGGTGATCGGCCCGTACAGCCGCATCTGTTCGGCCAGGCGGCGGGCGAGCCGGTCGGCGAGGACCTGCGGCCCGTCGGTGCGACCGGCGAAGCCGATCACCCGCGTCAGCTCGCTGCGGGCGGCGGCCTCCACCAGCTTCCGGGCGCCCGCACGGTCCAGCCGCGCCCACACCAGATCGACCGGGGCCAGGACGATCCGCAGATCCTCCGGCGGCAGGGGCACCCTCCCCCGCTGCTGCCTGCCCTGACCCGCACCGTCCACCACCCGCACCGGAGCATCGGCCACCGGCCCGCGGCCAGGCTTCTCGCTGCTGATCGACGGGGACTTCTTCGGCTGTTCCCCGCGCAGCGGGCCGCCGTCCTCGCGCACGCACGCGCGGTCCGGCAGACCACGGTTCCCACCACGGCCTTCGCCAGAAAAGCCACCAGAGAGGGAGAGCGGAGAGACCGGAGTAACCACAGAAGCGTGAGAGGCGTGAAGGTATGCAGCAACGGCGAGGTCTGCCGAACCGGCCTCCTGCCCCTGCTCAGCGCCCTCCATCCCAGTACCCACAGGGGTCACAGCCTCTCCGGCCGTCTCATGATCTCCGGATGCACTATCGGCGAGGTCTGAAAACACCGAGGCGGCGGCCTCGCGGGCCTCCCGGATGAGCACGCCGTGGGCCTGGGTGACCGGCAGCAACCGCACCCGGCTGCGGGCGTTCAGCCCGGACGCCGTCTCGCGGCGCTCCACCGTCAGCACGCCCCGCTCCTGCAGCCGCGCTAGGACCTTCGCCCCGGCCGCCGGCGAGCAGCCCAGCAGCCGCGCGGCCGTCGCCGCCGGACGTCCCCGGGAGGTGTCCACGCTGCCGGAGCACAGCTGCAGCCAGCCACGCGAGTTCGAGGACAGCACCATCAGCAGCAGCCCGAGCCGGTCGGTCGCCGCCCCGCGCCCCGTACGGTCCGCGAGCATCCCGGCCGGAGTCGTCCGGCCGTCCTTGTGCACCCAGCCCGGTGCGAACAGCGTCTCGATCAGCTTCAGCAGCACGATCAGCTCCACCCGCGACAGCGCCAGGACATGCCGCCGGTCCCCGCCGTGCTGCGCCCGGTACATCGGGATCACCCAGCACTCCAGGCCCGTCGCCCGCCCGGCCGCGCTGGTCGTCTCGTTCGAGCCCAGCACGCCGCGCTCACGCAGCTCCGGCAGAACCTGGTGGGCGATCCGGGACGGCTTGAGGCCAACCCACCGGCCAAGCTCCCTTGCGGTGATCGTGGCGCGGTAGTTCGTTGCGACCTTCGCCTTCGCCATCAGCACCACCGCCGCAAGGCGCGCGGGGTCGCCCGCCCCCTTCAAGGCCGGGTCCGACACCAGGGCGCGTACCGCGGCGAGCAGCCGGGTGCGCATCGTCTCCGTCAGCTGGAGCGGGTTGCCCAGCTCCAGCGCGACGGCCGGGCCGGCCTGCGACGGGACCGACCGCAGCCGACGGCGCGAGGCCCCACCGACGGAGCTGTCCACGCACTCAGAACGGGGGCGTGCGAACGCGTCCGGCGCCGCCACGGCGCTCATCGGCCCACCGCCCCGACAGCAGCGGCGGACACCGCAAGAGCCGGACATCCCAACATCGCCTGCGTCGCCATCGGGTCGATGTACACGCCAAAGCGGACACCCCCCTCGGCAGGCAGAACTCGCGTTTCTTGATCCACCCGCCGACCCTGCACGAGACGGCCTGTGGACAGAGGACGCTCAGCCCCGATCACCCCCGGCGCTCCCGCACGGCGGGCAACAATCTTGGAACCCGTCCCGCCACACGGGACGCCGCCCTCACGGGCGCTGCCGTCGACGGAGTTGTCGACGACCTCCGAGAGCGGGTGCACGAGCGGGGCGGCCCACGCCGCAACCGCGCTCAGCGAGACCATCCCAAACGCGCTGCTCTTGTAGCTTCCTACCGGAAATCCAATCTCCGGTACGAACCGTGTATACCGGCATGAACGGGACGTCGATCCCGTCACACGGGAGGCCTGCAGAGTCCGAACCGGGGTGAAACGGACATGGCCAGGCTGACAAGGGGACACCAGGTCGTGCACTATGAAGACGACCGCCTCTCCATGTGGTGTATCGCCCGGCGTATCGCTGGACGTATCTCTCGGGAATGGGCGGGACGCCCCCTCCGCGAGGAGCGGGCGACCGGACGAAGAGCTAGAGGCACCTCCTGTTGTGGATGTGCTGACGGGGACTCGGACGGGTGGTCCCAGCGGCCTGCGAAACCGTTGGAACCGGGCTGCAAGGCCCCCTGCGAAAGGGGCTCTGCAGTTGTGTTGCTGGCCCTGATGAGGGGCCGATGGGAAACAGCGGCTTGATAAGCCGCAGCTCAGAACCGGGTGCGAACCGAGAACTGAGCAGCCGCGCTGGGTGCGAAGTCCAGGCGGTTGAAGGGCCGCGCGGCCACAGTGGATTGCGAGTCCACCGTCGTGGCGCGCGGCCGGTGGCGGCTACGTCACCCCGACCCCCTCGATTCCGAAGGTGGAGTCGGCGTGCCTGAAACCAGGTATGAGATCAGTCCTCACTTGGCGCCTCCTGGGCGGCGTCCGGGTACTTCTCGGTCAGCCGACGGAGGAAGTGTGCGTACTTCAGTCGATTGCTGCGGTGGGGCTTGGTAAGTCCTGCCTCCCATCGCGCGACGGCGACGCGCTGGACGCCGATGGCGTGGGCGACTTCCGCCTGGGTGAGGCCGGCGGCGACGCGCAGCTGCTGCCGAACGCGAGGCGAAGGGAGGGTGCCGGCATCCACCAGAGCATCGACGCGACGCAGCGGATCCGACATCGGAGCCTCCATCCTAGGAAACAGTTCCTGAAAAGATACACGAAGTGATCTCTGTGAGTGCACCCCATTCGATGCCCGGTAGTGTCCGTGCCTGTGTCCCGCCCCGCGTTCTTCGATCTCGACGGCACACTGGTCGACCGGCAGTCGGCATACAACGATGCCGTGACCGACTTGTGCCGCAGGCACCGCTTCACACAGGACATCGAGCACTGGCTGCTCACCGAGCTCGCTGACCGAGCCAACGCCGCTGACTTCACGCGGATGCATGACACCTTCGGCCTGGCGGTGCCCGGCGCTCAGCTGTGGCGGGAGTACGTGGACCTCATGGCGGCTGCCGTCACCTGTCGGCCCGAGGTTCTCGAGGGCCTGGCGCGCCTGCGCGCGGCCGCGTGGACGATAGGGATCGTCACCAACGGCGCCAGCGACATCCAACGGGCCAAGCTCTCTGCGACCGGCCTCGCCGACCTGGTCGATGGTGTCGCCGTATCGGGTGACCTGGAGATCCGCAAGCCAGACAGGCGCCTCTTCGAACTCGCGGCTTCGCGCTGTGAAGTGAGGCTCGCCGACGGCGGCTGGATGGTCGGCGACAACCCGACCGGGGACATCGGCGGCGGCCACCAGGTTGGTTTGCGCACCGTCTGGCTGCGCGGCCGGCCCTGGCCCGACGGCCTTCGCGCCGCGCACCATGTCGTCGACGACGTCACCGACGCCATCACCATCCTGCTCAACGAGACGGAGTAGCACCGTGGACCAGCCGACTGTTGGCATCCTCCACCCCGGCAGCATGGGCGCCTCCGTCGCCGCCTGCGCGGCGACTAACGCGGCCGAGGTCCTGTGGTGTGAAGCCGGGCGCAGCCAGGCATCTGCGGCGCGCGCCGCCCAGTTCCGCCTGAAAGCAGTGGCCAGCCTGCCGGAGCTGCTGCAGCGCAGCGACGTCGTCATCAGCCTCTGCCCGCCGGCCGCTGCCGAGGACCTGGCCCGCGACGTCGCCGCGCACGAGTTCGCCGGGGTGTACGTGGAGGCAAACGCCATCAACCCCACGCGCGTGCAGCGGATCGCCACGCTGCTCGAACCGGACGCGACCGTCGTGGACGGTGGTGTCGTCGGCTCCCCGCCGGTCGGAGGCAAGTCACCGACCTTGTACCTGTCCGGAGGGGGCGACGCGACCGCGCGCATCGAGGCACTCTTCGCGGGCACCGCTGTCCAGACGGCAGTGCTGGGTACCGAGGTGGGGAAGGCATCCGCGCTGAAGCTGTCGTACGCCTCGTTCCAGAAGACCAGCCGGGTGCTGGTGGCGCTCGCGGTCGGCATGGCGCGCGAGCACGGCGTCGACCAGGAGCTCCTCGAGGTGGCCTCGAAGCGCACCGACTCATATCTCGCGGAACCGGAGTACGTCGCCAAGACCGCCGCGCGCGCCTGGCGATGGGGCCCGGAGCTGGAGGAAGCCGCCGACACCCTCGCGGCCGCCGGCCTTCCGCCAGAGATGTTGCGCGCGGCCGCGTCCACGCTGGCACGGTGGAACGACGCCAAGGACAGCAAGCTCACGCTCACTGACGCCTTGGACCGCCTCGCCCAGCCGTAGCCCGCGCTCATGCCGTCGCCGCTCCCGCTGCTCGCTGCGCCAGCAGCTGGTCGATGAGCCGCGCCGCGTCCTGCGGCGACGCCGCCGTGGTGTCCACGGTCAGGTCCCAAACTGCGCTCGGGTGGGCGTCCAAGTCCTCGAGGGTCGCGTCCCACGCCGCCAGCCGCGCCATGGTGTCGCTGTCGCCTCGGCCTACCGACCGCTCCGCAGTCGTCTCGCGAGGGCACCACAGCAGCACCACAGCCCAGCTCGCCGGGTAGCCGTCGACCAGGGCACGGACACCGTCGACCTGCCCGAGATGGACCACCGGCACTCCAGCCGTGAATGCCGCGTCGAGGCCGGGCCGGTCGATGACGTACGTGTTGTCGTACCTGGTGTTGGCGTAGACGACGTCGCCCGCGGTCTTCAATGTGCGCAGTTGCTCGGCAGTGCCCATCCGGTAGCCGGACCGCTTTCCAGACCCGAACTTGAGCCGCGTGAACTGGGCGTACTGCGAGTTGAGTTCGGTTAGCGCTCGGGTGATGGTGTCCTTGCCTGCTGCTGGCGGGCCGTACAGCACCACTCCGTGCTTGCCGCTCACGAGTACATCGCCCCCATCGCCTGCCGGGCCTGGTCCGCGAGTGAGACCGCGGCCCCGAGACGGTTGTCGACGACCAGGTGCGGTACCGCTGGCCGCAGATCCAGGTCGATCGTCGCCATGTACTCATCCCACCGCTGCAGCTTCCAGGCATCTCGCGCCGCGCCACGGAAGCCGATGTACTCGCGCATCGACTCCTCGTCACAGCGGACCCAGACCGGATAGACGTCGACGCCCATGGACGCTGCGCGGTTGGTCAGGCGCTGCATCCACGCCTGGTCCGTCATCTCCGCGATGAACGGCGCCGTGAGCACCGTGCTGATCCCGCACTTGATGTTGGCCATCGCGGACTGCATCAGGCAGTCGTACTCCACCGGCCGGACCTGGGTGCGATACAGGTTGGTGTGTCGGTCATTAGAGTCACCACCCAGCGCGACCAGCAGCTTCTCCACCAGCGGGCGGGTCAGCGGATCCTTGTCGAGCAGCGGCCAGCCCGTGAGCTGAACGAAGAACCTCGCCAGCTCGGTCTTCCCGCTGCCCGCGTACCCGCCGACCAGGATCAGGACCGGCCGGTGCGGGTCACCACCGGTGTGCCGACGCTTCCACGCGTCAATGATCCGCTGCTGCAGCCCGAAGTGATCGGCGTCGTCACTGCCAGGCGCAATTCGGTGAACTGCACGCTCGACTGCGAGGACATGCGCGCCGTTGAGTCGATCATCCATCGGCGTGAGCTTGAAGGAGGTCTCCTCCCCCGGCAGGGCAGCGCGGAATCCAAGGTCCGGCTCCGTCGCCCTGTACAGGAGACAGTAGGCGCGACGGTAATGCGGGCCTGGGTAGACCTCCCCCTGCTCGTGCTGCCACAGGGTCTGGGGATTCGCGGCCGGGATGCCCTTGAGCTTGGCCTGTTCAGCAACCTCACGGAGGCGCTCGCCGGCCTTCTCCAAAGTCAGCCCGTGAGCTTCACGCTGCTCACGCAGCCGGTCCGGCCGCCACCCTGTCCGGTGCTTCCCCACCCTGTTCCCCTCCGTCGTCGTCATGGCCGCGAGCCTAGAGCGCAGCCCCGAAATCCCATGTGTACGCGGATGTTGAAAACCCGTGAACGCCGGTGCGCACGAGCTTCGACAAGGCGCTGTGATGTTGCGTTTCGGCTCTGGCGAGTGTGATGGCCCCCACACGACAAGCAGTCATGAGGGGGTTTGAGGTGACGGAGTTGGGACGCTCAGGCATCGAAGGCGTACTCCAGCACGTATGCCGCGCTGTCCATGGTCATCTCGTTCACTTCGACAGCTCGAAGCTCAGCGTCGAAGGCCGTGCGGCACAGCTTGATGACCGGGCGCTCCAGGGGCATGGCCAGTCCTTCGGCCTCTGCAGCTACAGGGAGTCGGCACCGAAGTTCCTCGCGGAAGTGTGCGGGCGCGTGACCGATCTCAGCGAGCCGGGCGTACGTGCCGCCGTCCCCGGTGTCGACGCGCATGATCGCCGTGCCTTCAACCAGCCCGAGGGGCAGGTAGGAGGTTGCGAGCATGACGGGCCTGTCGTCCAGCACGAAGCGCCGGGATCGAGCGCAGACGAGTTCGTTCTCGTCCACGTTCAGCATCCGGGCGATGTGTACGGGAGCCGCCACGGTATCGACGCGGACGTCGATGGTGACTGGACGCTCTTCGTCGGCGGACCAGATGGATTTGCCCGCGCCCCACTGCTCACATGCCAGTCGCTGAATGCCGTGGCGCCGGATCGGGCGGAACTCGATGACTCGGGCACCAGCGCCCTTCTTCGTTTCCACCAGGCCTTCGATCCTCAGGATCTTGAGCGCCTGGCGGGCGGTGAGCACGGCAACGCCGTACCGGGCGGCGAGCGCGCTCTCACCCGGCAACCGATCACCGGGGCCGTACTCGCCAGACTCGATCGCCGCCTTCAGGTCGTCGGCAATCCGCTGGTACTTCGGCCTCTGCGGGCTCGTCTCACTTGCCATGCCTCTCCCTACCTCGTTAGCGATCCTAGGGCCGCTGACTATCGAGCCGTCGGAGGGGCGCCGCCTTGACCCGCAGACAAGTTAGGCGGCGAAGTACCTCGTTAACGAGTTCTCTTGACAACGCTAACGAGGATACGTCTACTCTATTAGCTTACCTCGTTAACGAGGTTGCGAATGCCACTGCAAAACAGCAGGAGTCACTGCTCTTCGGAGCGGCGGCAGTGGGGTGAGCCGAGCTCCCCCGGCCTAGGCACCTGTACCGAATAGCTCCACCTGATCCACCTCGAACGGCGCTGCTGCGCTGTCTGTCCGCCAGGACCAACCTGCCGAAAGGCCGGCCTGGCGCGGCAGAGAAGGCAGCACCCCGCACCCGATCCACGTCAGGAGGACTCGATGCCCCGCAAGCGTCCCGGCCGCGTCCGGACCAAGAACACGAACCGCCGTGAGGCGCTCAAGCTCAGCAGCATGGCCCCGGAGGACTTCAACGTCCGACCCGGCGAGACGAAGTCGATCGCCTGCCCCGACTGCCGCACCTGGCGCCGGATCATGGGCGACAAGGTCCTCAAGATCCGCGAGCACTGCATCAGCGACAAGGTCGTGGAGGGCGAGAAGCACCCCGCCTGCCCCGGCAGCAACCAGCTCGTGGTCATCGACATCGACGTCCGACGCTGGCAGGCACGGCAGGACCGGCTGCTGCGCGACGCGATGCCGCAGGACAACCGGCGCGCCGCCCGGCAGTTCTACAAGCCGCTCCCGGCCCCGGCCGCTCCGGTCTCCCGGATCAAGGCGGAGGCCACGCTGGAGACGACCCGCCAGTCCTACCTCGCCCACCGCAAGGGATGCACGCGCTGCGTCGGCGGCCAGCACTGCACGGACGGCGGCATCCTCGCCCGCCGCTACGTCCTTGCCCTCCAGTTGGAACCCACCCGCCGCGAGGCCCGCGAGCAGATGGAACGCCAGGAGCGCCGCATTGCAAGGGAGTTGGCGAAGCAGTGGCCGGCCGGGCGTCGGCAGCAGTGGGCCAAGCACGGCGGCGAGGCGATCGAGAAGGCGAACAACCAGTGCGCGGAGCGACTCCCGGGATCGCTCTCCGAGTTCCGCGGCCCCCAGGTCCCGCTGGCGCCGAAGGACGTGAAGGCGCACGAACGGCGTCAGGCCGAACTGGGCAAGCGGTACGCGCGGAAGAACCCGGCCACGTCAGCAGCCTGACCTGCACACCGAGACGAACGACCACGGCCCCGGCCGTCCCGCATCAAAGGGGGCGGCCGGGGCCGTGGCTGCTCGTACAAGCAGTCAGCTCCCCAATTGGGGAGTGATCGCGACAGCCCTTGGGATTGCGGCCCGTGGGGCTGTCCAGGACCTGACTGGAGGACCTGATGCAGCACAGCATGACACGCACCACGGCGCAGCCGCGGGCCGGGATCATCGACGACATCGAGCGCGAGGACGACGCAAAGGGCTACGAGCCCGAGGACGCCGCCCGCGTCGACGTCGTCCTGGTCCTGGTCCCCAGCATCGCTGCGGTGCAGGCCGGTTGGGCGGTGACGGCATGACCGACGCCGAACGCGAGGCGCTCTCGCAGAAGAACCGGGAGCAGAACCGGCGCTCGGAGAACGAGCGCGCTGGGGACAACCGGTGAGCGCCCGTCCGACCGACGACCTGTTCGTCCGCTACATGAAGGCGTTCGAGGACTCCACCAAGCACACCGCCGACTGCCTGGCCTGCCAGGGCGAGACGCCGTGCGCGGAGGGGGTGCCGATCCACGAGCGGTTCGCCCGTCTCCAGGACGCCTACACCGCTCGCCAGAAACAGCAGCGCTGATCCCCCGGCCCTGCCCGTCGTCCCCGCGTCGTTCCCGGCCGGGGCCGGCGGAGAGCGCCGGGAGCTCCCGCCCGCTCCGGCCATACGGCCGCCACAACATGCAACAGCCCCGGGGCGGCCACCCCGGGGCTGATTTCTTGCTCTGGACCTTCTGGGAGGCCCTGATGAATCGCGACTCCATCGTACGCACCAGCTACGCCCCCGACGCCTACCTGCCGGTCAACACGAACTGGCGCGAGGACGGCGCCTGCACGCGAGAGGACCCCGAGCTGTTTTTCCCCATCGGCAACACCGGCCCGGCGCTCTTGCAGATCGAGGAGGCCAAGTCGGTGTGCCGTAGGTGCCCAGTGCTGGAGCGCTGCGCCTCCTGGGCGCCACGGCGTCTGGGGCGGGATGAGCGAGGACGACCGCCGCCGCATCAAGCGCCGGGCCGCCCGCAACCGCACCAAGGCTGCCTGATCCGTTCTGGCGGCTGCCTGATCTGCCCGCACCGACCGCTGAACCACGGCGGCCGGGACGGGCGGTGAAGGGGAGCCGGACAGCCCGGACCGACCTGATGCGAGGGAGGCCTCCATGGCCACCACGACCCTTATCCAGCCCGGTACGGAAGCCACCGCCGCCAGCCTCGCGGACTTCCTCTTCGGCAGCGACATACCGCCGATCGGGCCCGAGGACCACAGCGGCAGCTGGCGCACCACCCTCCATGTCATCGCGGAGGAGTGGGTGAAGGAGGGCCGCGTCGAGCGGCACGCCAGCTGACTTCGCTCCCGCCCGGCGGGAGCCGAGAGCAGTTTCGAGCCCGCCCCGTAGCACGCTCTCAGACCGGCCGCCCGGCTCCCGGGCCGCCGGCCTTTTCGTGCGCCTGGAGCGGGTAGAGCCGGTGTCCGCTTCGCAAGCAACCATCCCCGCGGACCACGGTTTCGGGAACGCACGCCTCGCGTTTCGGGAGCACCGGCCGCTGTTTCGACCCCGCCCTGAACGAGCCCTTCCGGAGGCCCTCATGACGATCACTGAGACGTCGCAGAACGCGGCACCCGACACCCCCGTTTCGCGTCCGCCGGTCGCCGCTTCGAGCGCACCGGAGAAGGCTTCGGAAGCGCCCTGGAGCGTTTCGCAGGCGCAGAAGCGGAAGACGATCAAGCCCAAGCGCGACCGCTTCACCGCGGCCCTGCCGTACTTCGCGGCCATCTCCGGCACGCTGGTCGGCGGCATCGGCTTCGCGACGTCGTACCAGACGCTCGCCAACGTGGCGCTGAGCTGGGGATTCGGCGAGGACCTGTCGCGCTGGTTCCCCATCGGCGTGGACGCGTCGATCCTGGCGTTCCTCGCGCTGGACCTGTACCTGATCCTCAAGGGCATCCCGTGGCCGGTGCTGCGCATGGGCGCGCACGGGATGACCGCCGCGACGATCTGGTTCAACGCCTCCGCCCAGGGCGAGATCGGCGCGGACCCGGTCAAGGCTGCCTCGCACGGCGTGATGCCGGTCCTGTTCGTGATCGGCGTGGAGGCCGCCCGGCGCCTGTTCATCCAGAAAGCGCAGCTCGAAGCGGGTACAGCTACCGACCGCATCCCGCTGCACCGCTGGATCCTGTCCCCCGTCGCCACGCCGCGGTTCTACCGCCGGATGCGGCTGTACGGGGTCACCTCCTACCCGGAGATGATCCGCCGCCAGCAGGAGCTCATCGCCTACGAGCAGTGGCTTAAGCGCAAGCACAAGGGCGACCTGAGCAAGGCGAGCGACGACGAGAAGCTGCCGATGAAGATGGCGGCCTACGGCTACACCGTCTCGGAGGCCCTCGCGCTGCCTGAGCAGCAGGAACGCGAGGCGGAGAAGCGGGCGGAGGAGGCGGAGCGCCGACGCCTGGAGGCGGAGACACGCCGGGAGCTCGCGCAGAAGAAGGCGGAGGCCGACCGGCTGGAGGCCGACGGCGAGCTCGAGGCCGTCCGCGCCCGGGTGGAAGGCCAGACCGCCCAGGCCCGCGCCCACGCCCGAGCCCAGGCCAGCGCCGCTGAGCGGGCCGCTGAGCTGGAGGAAAAGGCGATGGAGACGGCGCTGGTCGCTGAGGCGCGCGCCCGCGAGGCTGAGGCGCTGCGCAAGGAGGCCCAGGAGCGCGAGGCGCAGGCTGCCGCCGACGCCCGCGCAGCCGACCTGGAGCGCCAGGCAGCGCTGAGGCGGAAGGAAGCGGCGGAGGCCGACAAGGTCGCCGCGGCGGAGGGCCGGGCGATCGAGACGGCCAAGATCGCGGAGGCCCGGCGGCGTGCTGCCGAAGCCGATCGGGCCGCTGCCGAAACCGAGGAGGCCGCTGCCGAAGCGCGCCGCCGTGCCGCCGAAGCCGACCGGCTGAAGGCGGAGGAAGAGGAGCGCGCGGCCGCCGCTCGGGCCAACACGCAGGCCGCCCGGGAGCGCGAAGCCGAAACCGAGTTCCGCGCCGCCGAAAAGCGGCTCGCCGCCGCCGAAATCGAGCGGCGCGCGGTCGAAATCGAGGACGCCGCGAAGCTCACCCCGCGCGAGCGGGCGGTGCGCAAGGTCGCCCGGATGATCCTCGCGGCCGGCGGTGACGCCGACCAGGTGCTGCTCGCCGACATCCAGCGCGAGACGCAGGTGTCCTCCACGGACACCGCCTCGAAGTACCGCCAGGAGGCGGTCGACCTGCTCCGCGAGGGCTACCGCCCGAAGCAGTGACCTGCACCAACGAGCTGTTTCGACGGTTCCACCGGCCCCCGAGGCGAAGTCAGCGCCCCGGGAGCGCGGTGAAGGCGCCGAAACGCCACCCCGAACCCTGCCAGATCCCCCCGGCCCCGAGAAGGAGAAACCCCAGCTCATGGATATCAACGCGCTGTTCACCGATGAGGGCCTGAGGGCCTTCACCTCCACCGTCCGCGACCAGCACATGAAGGACGCCACGCAGTACGGGCAGATCGCCGACATCGTGCGCCGCCGCCTGGAGAGCGAGAAGATCGACGGCGACCGGTGGCTGTCCAAGAAGGTCCGCGCCTGGAAGGTGTCGCGGCAGGTCAGGGCCATGGAGAAGGCGTCGAAGGACGCCGCGTCCGCGGCTGAGGCGCTGTACGCGACCTACGTCAACGAGGTCCTGGAGCTCCCTCAGCGCCGGGCGTTGGCGGCGGCCCGGAAGACTGAGCGCAGGCAGAACCGCCAGGCGGCGGCCGGTGCTGCGGTCGCGAAGTCGCTTCAGAAGTCGGTGACTTCGCTGAGCGGCGGTCCGACCGAGGTTCCGGGCCAGGTCCCGCAGGCGAGGCCGGCGGAGTTCGTCACCCCGGACAGCCCCTGGGAGCAGTGGCCGATGGCGTCCGGCGGTGACCACGTCGCTCCGACGCGCACGATCAACGACTACTTCCCGAACGGGGGTGAGCGGCGTTGACGACGCCTCGGCAGACGCAAAACCGTGCGAAGCACTGGAACGCGCGGATCGCGGAGGCCAAGAGTGACCAGGAGCGCGCGGGGGTCTGGTACGACGCGTGCCGGACCCTGGCGCGGCAGGCCGAACGCGACGGCAAGCCGGACCTGTGGCGCGCGCTCACCGCGACGCTGCACGACTTCTACAAGCGCAACGGAGGGTGACGAAGTTCTTCTTCATCACCGCTTCTACTTCGCCGCCCGGCGGCCCCCAATGTGCGCGCGTGTCGTGCGCGCGTGAGGGTGCCCCGGGCGGTGACCGTCTGTCAACTCCGAGAGGGAGACGTCATGGCCGACGACGACGGCCCCAACAACCTGATCCACTTTCCCCGCGTGGGCTACACCGAGCCCACCGAACCCCCTCCGGAGACGCCCGATCCGGCCCCCGCCGACGTGCCTTTCGCGGCCCCGGCCGACGTCTCCGAGGACGCCCCCGAAGGGTTTGCACCCGCGACGCGACCGTCCCCGCTGGACACGCTCACGGCCCTGGCCGACCCTGGCCTGGGCAGCCCGTTCACGGCGGACTCGGAGCCGGATGCGGCCCCCGCTTCACCGGGTGCGATGGTCCCGGCGACGTTCCGCTCGGAGGCGGCGCAGCCCGTCGCGCCGCGCCTGGGCGCGCTGTCGCTGGCTGCGATCCTCGCGGTGTCCGTGGCCGCGATGCGCGGCATCCACACCGCCATCTCCGGACGGCGGGAGTCGCGGGAGCAGCGTGAGGCGGTCGCGAAGACCGCATCGACGGCCAAGGACAGCCCCTCCGGGGGCGGTTCGAAGAAGCAGCTGCAGCCCAGCCATGATTGGGGCCGCAAGACCCTCCAGCGGGGTCCTGGAGGCCCGTCAGGCCGCTCCGGCTCCGGTCCCGGCAGGTCCGGGCGGGGCGGCAGCGGGCCGTACAGCGGCTCGGGCGGGGGCAGGCGCAACGCGCCGACGACGAAGTCACCCAGCAGCTCCGGCGGCGGGCGCGGCGGCCGCGGAGGCGGCTCTGGCTCGGGAGGCGGCAAGGGCGGCTCCGGGATCACCTCCCCGCGCCGCACCTCGCAGGGCGGCGGCCTCAACCTCAAGAAGAACAACCGCGGCCCGGGTTCCTCCGGCTCCGGGGGGCCGGGAGGCTCGGGCGGCAGCAAGGGCCCCGGCAGCGGTGGCGGCGGGAAGAAGCGCAGCCCCGGCGGCTCGGGGTCCGGGTCCTCGGGCGGCGGTTCGAGCACGAACCGCAAGCGCGGCCCGGGCAGCACGGGTTCCGGCGGTTCCGCCGGCACAAGCGGCGGAAGGAAGCGCGGGCCCGGCGCCTCTGGGTCTGGCACCGGCACCAAGAGCCCTGGGAAGGGCTCGGGCACCGGGGCCGGGACGGGCGCACCCGGCTCGAAGGGCACCGGCACGGGGAAGGGCACGGGCCCCAAGAGCGGTACGAAGAAGTCGCCGCGCGGCACGACCGGCCCGTCCGGGATCCTGCGCAAGAAGCCCGGCACCACCACCTCCGGCACCGGCCCGAAGACGAAGTCGAAGGGCGCGGGCAAGACCGGCTCCGGCCCGACGCCGACCGGCAAGGGCGGCGGCAAGAAGGGCAAGACGAAGTCCGGTAAGCGCGGCGGCTCGGGCCCGGTCGGGCCGGTGCACAAGGCGCCGGGCGGGAAGTCCCGCAAGGGTAAGAAGGTCACGCTCACGCCGGGCATCGCGCACGGCACGTTCGCGGCGGTGGACAAGTACGGCTGCCGCTGCGGCAAGTGCCGCCGCTTCAAGCGCGAGTACAACCGGAAGGTCATCGGGGCCATGAAGTCGGCGGCGCGCGGCCGTACGACGCTGGGCGAGGCGATCCACGAAACGGCGGAGAAGCGCCTCAGGCGCCGCCGCAAGCGGATCAAGCCGGTGATGACGAAGGTCAAGGTCAAGAAGCCGAAGAAGAAGACCGGCCCGAAGACCAAGACCGGGAGCACCAAGCCCGCCGGGCCGACCGCTCCCGCCGGTCCGGCCCCGAAGGCACCGGCCAAGGGCGGCAGCTGGAACACCGCCAAGGCCCGGGCCCGCAAGCGCGCCCGGATGAGGACGCGTCCCGTCACCGTGTCCGGGCCCACCCCGGCCCCGGCCGGCGGGACGTCCCCGAAGCCGACCGCGCCCACCGGGCCCACGCCCAAGCCGGTGACCGCCACCGCTGCGGTTGCCGGTGGTACCACGGCGCTCCCACCCGGCCCGGCGACGGGCGCGGGGACGGTGACGGGCACCGGCGAGCCGCGCCTGTCGCCGTTCGAGGCGCTGGGCATGGCCACGGCGGTGTCCGCTCCGGCTGGTCCGATCACAGTCGAGCGGGCCGACTCCCCCCGACCCGACCCGGCGAAGCCGAGCGCGGGCCTGCCCGCCGGCACGAGCACGAAGGAGAACAGCGTGAGTGACGCCTGGCTGGCGAAGTACGGGGACGCCGCCGTCGCGGAGATGTCCTCGGAGCACCAGACCGAGGTCACCCTCGACGACACGCTCGACGTCCTCGAGGAACTGACACAGCAGTCGTTCAAGGCGCACGAGACGTGCAAGAAGCTCGCCGCCAAGGCGAGGCAGATCCGGTACGACCTGGACGAACTCGCCGCCGACCTGCGCTCGCGCCACAACGTCACCGGACGCCTGACCGGCGCTGCGATGGCCAAGCTGGCGGAGTCCATGGAGGTCCTGGCCCGCAAGGCCGACGAGATGTCCACCAAGTCGCTGGCGGCGGCGGAACTCTCCGAGACGGTGGAGAACGCGATGTTCGACGCCTACCGGCCCGTGCAGCAGGCCACCGAGGACGCCGGCCTGCTCGTGCCGTCCGCACGCGTCCACAACGAGGGCTGAGGAGACAGAAGTTGAGTGACAACCTCCCCGCCATCCCCGGGGTCGGCGGCGGCGCCAGCAGCGGCAACGGCTTCCTGGCCCTGTCCGGCCGGACCGCCCAGCTCGCGGCCGCAGCGCTCTTCCTCAAGGAGGGCATGCACCTGCTCAAGGCGCACATGCGGGCCAACGCCAACGCGGCCAGCCGCCTGTCGGAGATGTGCGACGCGGCCGAAGTCGAGCCGCACTTCACCTCGCAGATCATGGATGTCTCCACCGCCCTGCACGGGGTCGCGGAGGCCTCCGGCGAGATGGTCAACGCCGCCGACAGCGTCGACAACGACGCCCGCGGCTTCAACCAGGCGCACGACACCGAGTACCGCGGCGTGTACGAGGCCGTGAACGGCTCCGGCGTCCAGCAGGCCAAGCCCGGCTTCTACCGGCGCACCGGCCGACGCCGCTGAACAACCCCACCACCCCACCGAGGGCCGCGCCCGCACGCCGGGCGCGGCCCCTCCCCGTTCCCGCCCCTGAAGGAGGCTGTGTTGAGCACCATCGACCAGGCGGCGCCGGCCGCCGACACCACCAAGAGCGTCCCGGGCCACGTCATCTACCGGCGCGTCCTGGCCGAACGCACCTCCTACGCCCTCGCCGCTGCCGGAATGGCCGTCGGCCCGCAGCTGGATGACTCCGTGCTGTCCTACCTCGCCAGCGGCGGGGTCGCGGCCGGCACCATCGCCTGGCTGTACGCGAAGACCAAGGACCCCGACCAGGGCCTGGACGTCATCACCCGCGCGCAGCGCGCCCTCCCGTTCCTCACCGCCGCCGGCACCTACCTGGCGAACCTGATCACCCCCGGCTTCAACTGGTGGGAGGTTGTCGCCCCGGCCGCCTGGGCGTCCCTGACGGGATGGATGGCCCCGCTCACCCGCAGCGCGGGCCTGGTCCTCGAGCTCACCGAGCACCAGGACCAGGCCGCCGACGGCGGTCCCCCGGAGCCGGTGACGTACGAAGAGTTCCTCGCCGCGAAGTGGGCGCAGGCCACCGGCGGCGACACCCGCCTGGTCAACATCCAGTGCTTCCGCCCCGACCGGCCGGACTTCGAGGCCGTCATCGTCGCCCAGGCCGGGAAGGCCGTCCCCACCTACAACGAGACGCAGCTCGCCGCCGCGTTCGACTTCCCCGTGCGCACCGTCACCCTGCGCCCCGTCCAGGGCTCCGGCCCCGGCCGCATGCGGGTGATCGCCCGCCCTACGACCGAGGATGTCGAACGAGCCGCTGAGGGACTGCGCGGGCTGTGGGAGACGGCCGTCTCCAAGCCCGGCGGCGCAGCCCCCGGCGTGGAACTGATCGACCACCGCGCCGAACCCCACCGGATCGTGCTCCTGGTCGCCTCCCCTCCGGGCAAGGAGATCCGCTTGCCGCACACAGCGATCTGCTCCGCCTTCGGCATCGACGACCCCTCCCGGCTGGTGATCGAGACGGACGGCATCCGCATGGGCGTCGTCTCCGTCTACAAGACGGACCCGCTGATGAAGGTCCGCAAGGCCACCGTCGAAGACCTGACGATGGACGACAAGGGCCGCATCACCATCGGCATCTGCCACGACGGCAAGCCCGCCCGGATGCGGCTGTGGGACCCCAGCCAGGGCGCGCTGCGCGGCATCACTGCCGGCGTCACCGGCGCGGGCAAGTCCGTGCTGCAGAACCTGATCCTCGCCGCGGAGAAGCGCTCCGGTGTCGTCTCCTGGGTCGGCGACGTCCAGGGCGGCATGTCCCTGCCCGAGGCTGAGGGCCGGGTCGACTGGTTCGCTAAGGGCCCGGTGGAAACGCTGATCATGCTCACGGTCGCGCACGCGGTCATGAAGTACCGCGAGCGGATCTCCAACGAGATGGGCCGCGGCGACTTCGCGCTCAACCGGCCGTGGCCGCTCATCAACATCACGCTCGATGAGATCAACCGCCTGCTCTCGCACCCGGATGAGGAGATGCGGAAGGCCACCGCCTACCTCATCGCCGACATCCAGAAGACCGGCCGCAAGGTCGGCATCGGCATCCGGCTCGCCGTCCAGTCCCTGCACCTCAAGGACCTGGGCGACGACGATGCGATCCGCCAGCAGGGCAAGGTCGGCGCGCTGTTCCTCATGCGCACCGCATCGTCCTCCACCAAGGAGATGGGCCTGGACGGCATCGCCCCGGCCGGTTTCCAGATGGAGAACATCCCCGCCCGGATCTACGAGAACGGGCAGATCGAGGCGCTGTTCTCCGGCAAGGACGATGAGGACGGCGAGTCCACCGCCGGCATGGCGTACATGTTCCTCGACGGCCGCGCCAAGTTCATGCGCACCTTCTTCGCCCAGAAGGTCGACGGCGTCTACCCCGACCTGATCGCCCTGTACGGCGAGGACCCGCCCACCGGCCTCACCGACGGCGAGGCCAAGGTCGCGGCCGCCGCTGCCGAGCTCTACACGCTCCGGCACAGCAACCCGTACGCCGACTGCGACACCCTCGCCCAGGCGTTCAGCGGCGAGAGGAAGAGCGCCGGCGTCAGCACCCCGTCCGAGCCGGCCGACACGGAAGGCGCCAGCGGCGGCGAGGCTCCCGCCCTGTTCGACGCACCCTTCGGCACGCCGTTCGGGGAGGCACCTGACCCCGGCGAGGAGCCCGGCCTGCAGGACCAGATCTACACGCTGCTCGCCGACGGGCCCAAGAGCCTCAAGGAGCTGCGCGAGGCCCTGCCCGGCTTCCAGCCCTCCAGCGTCAGCAACGCCTGCACCCAGCTCAAGGCGAAGGGCCTGGCCAAGCCGGTCAAGCGCGGCGTCTGGCAGCGCGACAACTGACCACATCCCAGCTCACAGAAGGAAACCGATCACCGTGGCCCTGTCGATCTCCCTCGTCTTGCTCACCGGCGTCATCGTCGTCGTCCTCTGGCGCCTGGGCTACCTCCGCTTCTGGCCCACCCTCACGGTCGCCCTGTTCGGGTTCAGCCTCGCCGCCACCGGCATCGCCCCGGCCATCCGCAACGCGATCGCCTCCGTGTCCGGATGGATCTCCCACATCTCCTTCTGACGACCCCGCCCCGAACCGCTCCCCGCGCCGCGCCCTCCCCGCCACCACGGCGGGGAGGGCGCGGCGCATCTGCCCCGAAACGGAGAAACCCCATGGACTTCCCCCCCACTGCCGGCCGCCCGATGTCCGAGGCTGAGGCCGCCGCCGAAGCCAAGCGGATCATCGAAACGGAGTTCCGGCCCCAGCCCGAGGCGCCGGTGCGCCACTTCCCGACGTCGTTCCGCGACGAATCCCCGCTGCCCGCCTACGGCGACGCCCCGCCCGTCAAGCAGGACGACAAGCGGATCGAGCCCGCCTGGGCGGCCGGGATGGCGGTCGCGAGCATCGGCGTCGGCGCCGGATCGACCGGTCTCGGCTGCGCGGCCTGGCTCCTCTTCCGGGGCCTGTCCCTCGTCAGCGTGCCCGGCCTCGAGCGATTCGTGCTCATCGTCATCGCCCCGTTCGCCGGCCTGGCCATGGTGCTCACCGCGGGCGGTGCGGCCATCGCCGAGGCGAAGTCCAGCAGCACGACGAACGTCTACGAGGGCTCGGTCGTGCAGAACACGCAGATCAACAACACCAGCCACCAGCGCGGGATGTTCTCCCGCACCCGCAACGACGTCCGCTGAACTCCGGGCGTCCTGCCTCGTATCCGGCTCCCGCCTTCGCGCGGGTTCGGGTGCGGGACAGACCGTCCAACCTCGAGGTCAGTCGTCGTAGTCGATCCAGATACGGCCGTATTCATCGACCTCGGCTCCGCGGATCTGCCCGTCGACGATCGCCCGGTTGATGGTCACTTCGACGTCGTAGTCCACGTCGATCCACAGCACGCCGTCGTCATCGGTGAACGCGGGCCAGATCGTGTCGTCCGTGTCGATGACTTCGTCGAAAACGATCTCTTCCGGCTCATCGCGGGTGAACCACCCCATCGCAGCCGTCCCCCTCTCTTCCGGGCCTGTGGCTCCCAGCCTGGCCCATTCGCACGCTCCGTGACCATGCATCGACAAAAGGGAGTTGCCCCGTGCAGTCCTACGACAACACCTCCGCCAACGGCCAGGCGGTCCACTACCTGCCCGTCCACGTGCCGCAGCCCGAGAAGACGGCCCGCTTCGCCAAGGCCCGCGCCGCGGTGCGCGATTGGTGGAACCGTGCCTGGGACGTCGACGGCGTCCTGCACCACCTGTGGGACGACGTCCTCAGCGCGCCCGAGGACGGCCTGCGGTACATGGCCCCCTGGATCCGCGCCGTCCTGGTGGTGGCCGGAGTCTCCTTCGTCGTGCTGATGGCCAAGGCCGCCGGCGAAGTCGTCCTCCAGGCGCTGCACCAGCTGCTCACCGCCGTGCCCAAGGTGCAGGTCGGCGTGGACACCTCCAACGGGGTGTTCGCCGTCGTCGACCAGCCGGTGCGCACGTACATCGCGCAGCACTCCGCCGGCCTGCCCGTCGCGGCCTCCACCGTCTACACGCTGTGGCTGCTCACCGGCATCGTCGGCCTGGTCCTCGGCTTCCTCTCCAAGAACAACGGGGTGCGCGCGATGTGGGCCGGGCACGGCGCGGTCACCGTGTGGATGGTCTGGACGGCCACCCCGACGACCAGCCGCCCCGTCGCGGCCGGGCTCGCCGTCCTCGCCTGGACGTTCCTGTCCGCGTTCGCGATGCGCGGCCTGACGCTGCGCCGCCGTGTTCGCGCCGGGCGCCCGGCGAAGGTCACCGTCCGGCCCGAGATCTACGTCCCGGTGCAGCCCCCGGCCCCGGCCGCCGAACAGCACCCGCACAACGGATGCCCGTTCCGGGACTGACTTCCGGTCGCTCCGCCTGGTCCTCGCCCACCCCCGTCCCGGGTGGGCGAGGACTGGACAGGCCGACCGGCCGCCTCGCACCGCGCCCGTCGACGAACCGCCAGCGGGCGCGGTGCTTGCTGTCTACCGACATCTGGAGGAACCGCTCGTGCTCATCCCCCGCCCGCGCCGCCGGATCGGCCGGCTTCGCCCGCAGCGCCCCGGCCCGCGCTACCCGCACCGCCCCAAGCAGCTGCCCGGCGCCTGGAGCAGGTGATGCCCCGCCCCCGGAAGAGGCGCCGCCGCGAGGTCAAGCGAGTGCCGCGCAGCACCGCAGCCTTGCCGGAGTACGACCGGCACGCCTGTCCCGAGGGCCTGGTCACGCGCAGGCAGTTACGGGCGCTGAACCTGAGCCCCGGCGGGCATGGGCCGGTGGCGGTACTGCGTTGCAAGGCGTGCTCCTACCGGCCCGACCAGTCGTGCATCCATCCCACCCGGGCCTGGCTCTACAGCGTGGAACTCGCCCGGCCAAAGCGGACGCCGACGCTCGCGCAGGAATGGGCGCTGGACCGGGCGATGGCCGCGAGGTCCACCTGCCCGCGGTGCAAGCGCCGGTACTACTTCTGCCTTCCGCTGCGCACTCAGGGCTGCTGCGACCCCTGCGACAAGGGCTACGAGCCCAGCCCCGACACCTACATGCCCTCCACCAACCCGGCTGGCCACCGGCTGGCCGCCTGATCAACGACCCTCCCGAAGGAGAAGTCACCCCATGGCACTGAGCCTGTTCACCCGACGCCCCGCCGTACAGGGCACTGCGACGTGGACACCGGACGGCACGACCGTCGTCCAGCGCTATCGCGGAGTCGTCGGAGAGCGTGAGGGCGCGATCGTCCTCGTCTACACCGCCGACGGTGACCGCGGATCGTCGTCCTTCGCAGCTGCCTGCCTCGGCTGCACCTTCCGCGCGGCCCTGAACCGAAACGGCTCCGCGCGGCTGTCCGAGACCGAAGCCGCCGACCTGGCCAACACCCACGCCGCCAACTGCCGTGCGCTGGACCGAGGCATCCCGGCCGCCCTTGACGACGATCAGGCCGCGAAGATCGTGCGCGACCGGCTGTGGGGCATGCGCGAGCACGGAACCACCAGCCCCCGTTACGTCTTCCTGCGCGACTTCCACGCCGACCGCGTCGACCTCCAACGCCCGGCCGACTTCATCAAGGAGACGATGCTCCAGCTCACGCAGGCGGAGCCCCACTTCATCACCGCCCAGCCCGACTCCAGCGGCACAGGCACCCAGTTCCTGGTCCAGCCGCACCCGCCCCGGACCCGAACGCGGTGAGCGCCCGAACCGCCCTGCTGCTCGCGGCCGTCGTCCCGCTCACGGCCACGGCGGCCGCCGCCGTACTCAAGGCCGGCGCCTGGGAGCTGACCGTCTCCCGGCACGCCATCCGACTGTCCCCCCGGCCCCGCCCGGGCTGCCCGGACTGCAAGGGCGAGGGCGGCTGGTGGTCCGAGGGCCCCTACCCGGGCGGAGAGATGTGCTGGTGCTGGGACCGCCCGGTGCGCACCCTCGCCTTCTGCCGGTCCCGGACCCCTGGCCGGACGAACCCCCGTTCTGACACGCCCATTCACCGGAGCCAACCGGGGCGGCCCGCAGCACTACGCGGGCCGCCCTTCTCGCGTCACGACAAGGAGAACCCCGCTCATGACAACCGTCACGGCCCCCGCCCCCACCGTCGACAAGAACCTGGACACCGCCTGCGCATCCGTCGTCAACGAGATCGGACGCACGGACGGCAAGTCGTCCTTACTGCTCGCCTTCAACGGCGCCGTGCTCGCCGGCCTCGCGTCCATCGCCGACAAGGACCTGCCGCCCATGACGAAGGTCTTCGGCGCGCTCGCCGTCCTCGCCCTGGGCGCAGCCGCGGTGCTGCTACTCCTGGTCGTGAGGCCCCGACTGCGCGGCGACGACAAGGCGTCCTTCCCGTACTGGGCACGCCTGAACGAAGACGAGATCCGCGCGTGCATGGACGGCGACAGTCGAGCCGCCCGCATCCGGGTCCTGTCCACCCTCGCCGTGCGGAAGTTCACCCACCTGCGGCGCGCGGTCGACCTGTCGCTCGCCGCCCTGGTCCTGCTGGCGCTGGCCGCCGCCGGACTCGCGCTATGACGGCGCCAGTGACCCGCACGCGCCTGGAGCGCGTCCGCGCCTCGGTCGGTATCGCCTCCCTGGCTCTCCAGCAGATTGAGGTCGACCTCAGCGCCGCCGACGTCGACCAGGAGCAGCTCGCCGCGATCCTCTGCGAGCTCATCGAGGACACCGACCCGCCCGGCGGCTTCATCCCGGCCCTGGCACAGCTGGTCACCACCGCCGCGAGGCGAGCTGAGCAGATCGAGCCCGACCGCGACGGTGACGCCTCCTGCCCCCTGCACGAAGCCGCCGCCCTGATCACCGACAACGCCGGGCAACGCCTCATCTGGGCTGCCCGCGCCCTCCACCCACAAGGAGACACCTGAGATGGCGAGCGCGAAGGCAATGAACCCGCCCCGAGGGCAGTGCAAGCAGTGCTGGTACCACGCGTACGCCAGCCGTGAGGCGCACGCCGGGCTCGGTCCGCGTGAGGACTGCCCGCAGTGCGTGGACCACATGGTCAACGGCCACCCCGCTCACCTGATCGTCCGCTGACGGCGCCGCGCGAAGCCGCCGCCCTGCTCACTCATCACGCCGGGCAGCGCCCCATCCAAGCTGCCCGGCACCCCTGACTCCCAAGGAGAGATTTCGCATGACCGAGCTGATCTACCCGGAGATGTGCGAGCACAGCCTGGTGGTCCTCATCGGCCCCTCCGGCGCCGGGAAGTCCACGCTCGCGCGCACCTGGCCCGCCTCGCAGGTCCTGTCCCTGGACGCGCTGCGTGAGGTGGTCAGTGACGACTTCTCTGTCAAGTTCTGCGTGTTGAGCTGACAGTCGGGGGTTAAGTAGACGACTGGACCCCGGCGGGACTGCCGGGGTCCAGGGAGCAGTGGTGTTCGCTTCTTTACTCTGCCTGCTGCTCGCTGGGACGTAGCCCGGCGGTCCACTTCTCCTCGATGCGGCCGAACTTCCATACCGCGAGGGCGATGGCCCAGGTCGCGAAGAACAGGCCGACGATGACGTAGCCGATGATGTTGAGGTCGAGACCGGCGATCCAGTCCCAGAAGGTGCCGTGCAGGTCGGCCTTCTCGGCGATCAGGCCGAGGAGTTCGACGGTGCCGATGATGAGGGCGACGGCGACGGACAGGCCGGTGATGGTGAGGTTGTAGTAGACCTTGCGGACGGGCTTGGAGAAGGCCCAGCCGTAGGCGAAGTTCATGAACGAGCCGTCGATGGTGTCCAGCAGGGACATGCCGGCCGCGAAGAGGACCGGCAGGCAGAGGATCGCGTACCAGGGCAGGCCGGAGGCGGCGCCGGATCCGGCGAGGACCAGCAGGGCGATCTCGGTGGCGGTGTCGAAGCCGAGGCCGAACAGCAAGCCGAGCGGGTACATCTGCCACGGCTTGGTGATCGACTTCATGACGCGGCCGAGGAGGCGGTTCATGAAGCCGCGGTTGTTGAGCTGCACCTCCAGGGCGGCTTCGTCGAAGTGGCCGGTGCGCATCTGCCGGAACACCTTCCAGATGCCCGCCATGATCACCAGGTTGATGATCGCGATGACGTACAGGAACGTCCCGGAGACCGTCGTGCCGATCCAGCCGGTGATGCTGTGCAGCTCGGAGTTGTCGTTCTCGACCGGTCCGGCCAGTTCCTTGACGCCGAGGGAGAGCAGGAACGCGAGCGCGAAGACGATGGAGGAGTGGCCGAGGGAGAACCAGAAGCCCACCGACAGCGGGCGCTGCCCCTCGTTCATCAGCTTCCGGGTGGTGTTGTCGATGGCGGCGATGTGGTCGGCGTCGAAGGCGTGCCGCATGCCCAGGGTGTAGGCCGTGATGCCGATGCCGATGCCGAACGTCTTGGTGCCCAGGCTGTAGTGCTCGGGTGCGACGATCACCACCAGCGTGAACCAGCCGATGACGTGCAGGGCGGTGATGAAGGCGGCCATGCCCGCCAGGCGGCCCCATTCGGCGCGGGTCATTGACCGGGATATCCGCTGCCAGGGTCGTTGGGAGGTGGCAGGGGTCGTGGTGGTGGAGCCGGTGGGGCTGGCCATGGGCGGTCTTCCTTTGATCGAGGGCGACGCGGAGCCTAGACGCGTGTACATGGTTGTTGCAATACGGTCGCATTAGGGGTGCGCTGGCCGCCCGTACGCAAGGAGGCGCATTTCGTGATCCGCACCGCCACAGACCTGCGAGAGAGCTGCCGCGCACACCTGCGGGCGCGGGGCGTGCGCTGCCCATCGGCGCGCCTGTCCGTGCTTCAGGTGCTGGCCGAGGACGGCGGTCACCTGGGCGCGGCGCAGATCCACCGCCGGATCAGCGAGGCGGGCGGCCACCTGGACGTGTCGACCGTGTACCGGACCCTGGAACGCCTGGCCGAAGCTCGGCCTGGTCCATCAGCTGGCGGGGACGGCGCAGGCGAGTTACGGGCTGGCGGTGGAGCCGCACCACCATGCGGTGTGCACCGGCTGCGGAGCCATCGAGCAGATCCCCGCCCCCGCGGTGGCCGAGGCGTTGCAGGCCGCGGCGGGCGCTATGTCCTTCCGTCCGGAGAGCCTGGTGCTGAGCGGGCTGTGTCCGAGCTGCCAGGCGTGATGCGGTGGCGGGGTCGGCCGGGTCCGGCGGGCGCCGGGTGAGAAGACGATCACTCTTCAGGAAGGACACGCCGGACGGACGGAACGACGCTCAGACACCGAAGACTGACGGGCCGACCCCGCCACAGATCATGCTGATGCATTCCTGTCGTTGTTGCAAGGTCTTCGCAATAGAGGCATAGGCTGTTCCCGGACGATCACCCACACGGAAAGGGGACGTGCCTGATGGGCACCTACGCGCTTCCCGACCTGCCGTACGACTACGCGGCGCTGGAGCCGGCCATCACCGGGCAGATCCTGGAGTTGCACCACGCCAAGCACCACGCTGCCTACGTCAAGGGCGCCAACGACACCCTGGAGCAGATCGCCGAGGCCCGGGACAAGGACCAGATCACCCCCACCTCGCTGGTCGGGCTGGAGAAGACCTACGCCTTCAACCTCTCCGGCCACGTCCTGCACTCGATCTTCTGGCAGAACCTCTCCCCCGACGGCGGCGACCGCCCCGACGGGGCGCTGGCCGACGCCATCGACGAACACCTCGGCGGCTTCGAGCAGTTCAAGAAGCAGCTCACCGTGGCGACGTCCAGCGTGCAGGGCTCCGGCTGGGGCGTGCTGGCCTGGGAGCCGCTGGGTAAGCGCCTGATCGTGGAGCAGGTCTACGACCACCACGGCAACGTCGGCCAGGGCAGCACCCCGCTGCTGGTCTTCGACGCCTGGGAGCACGCCTACTACCTGCAGTACAAGAACGTCCGCCCCGACTACGTCACCAAGCTGTGGGACCTGGTCAACTGGGAGGACGTCGCCGCCCGCTACGCCGCGGCTACCGGAGCCTGATCCGTTTTTCACCGCCAGGTCGCCAGCGGGCCGGGAAGTCTGGCTTCCCGGCCCGCTCTGCCTCATACGCGTCGAGGCTGAGGTGGTAGCGCGCGGACCACAGGGGAACGCTCCGCCAGCTGCTGGCGCAGAAGCTGATTCTCGGCCGTGGCTTGGTGCAGTGCGCCGACGAGGGCTTCGACGTCGGCCTTCAGCTGGGCGATCTCTTCCGCGTCGGCGGCTCGGAGCTCTTTGAGCCGTCTGACCTGCTTGCGCAGGCGCTTCTCGCTGTCCGGGGTGCCGCCGCAGCTGCGGACCTTGTCGTAGAACTCGTTCTTCAGGTCGGGGTGCCGCTGGGTGAGTGCGTTGCGGGGAACCTGGGCCTCTGCCGCGAGCGCGACGATCGTCAGCGCGCCGTTGGAGTGCTCGGGCTTGCCGTTCAGGATGCGGTCCATCGCTGCGCGGATGCGGTCGCGTTCGCCGGGGGCTGGGCTCATGGGGTGGGCTCCTGCGGGTGGATGCAGTCGTCCTCGTGGCGGTCTGCCAGCGCGCGCAGCTGCGCGGCGCGGCGGGCGAGGCGGTCGGCGAGGGGGCCGGGGACCGTCTCCGAGGCGGCCTGCTTCTCCAGGGCCTGGGCGTGCTGAAGGAGCTGGGCGGCATGGTGGTCGGTGCGCGCGATATTCGCGCACGACGGCTGGCAGCGGTCCAGGCGCGGGGCGTCGTCGGCGTCCAGGCGGTGGCACAGGGCCCGGTCCCGGTTGTAGACGCACATCAGCAAGGAGCGCGGGTTGTCGTAGACGGTCAGGGCCGGATTGCCGAGGATGTCGTGGGCCTGGCGATGGGTGCGGATCGACCCCGCGAAGGCCGGTGCCTGCGCAGCGGCGTGGATCGCGCGGCGCACGGCCGGACCGGAGATGCCCACCCCGCGCGCGAGGTCGTCGTGGAGGCTGGTGAGGGTGTCGGCGGTGGCCCGGGCGGTTTCGATGTCCAGCAACTGGTGGATCCCGTCGCGGCCGCGGGCGGCGTACCCGCCGCTGACCGCGGTGCGCATGTGCCCGTACTGGATGGCCAGCGCCACCAGGCCGCCCGGGCGGCGGGCGATGTGCCAGGCCAGGGTGCGGCGAAAGCGGGCCAGACCGATCGCGCCGTGCGGATCGTCGGGGATGACCTCGCCTCCCCGTCCCAGGCGCCGGGCCAGGCTGGAGGCCCATGCGACGAAGGCCTCAATGCGTGAGCGCAGCCCCGAATACCGCAGGGAGACAGTGCTGGGCGTGGGCGTGTTCACGAACGCGTGGGTGGCCGCGTCGAACAGCAGCCCTTCGGCCGGGGCGATCTTCTCCAGCACGCGGATCGCCCTCACCACCGGCGGGATCGCCACCCAGGGGACCTCGCGCAGGCGGCCGGCGGAATGGTGGTTGCCGTCCTCGTCGAAGGCGTTCTTGAACTCGCGCCCGTAGATGAGGTGCCGTCCGGAGGTGACCTCGGGGCAGCACCCGGTCTCCAGGCCCAGCACTTCGGCCGGGCGCATCCCGGTCAGGTAGGCCAGGACGATGAAGCATGCCGTGCCCAGATGCCGCATGAGGTCCCGGCTCTCGGTGAAGTCGATGAACGCCGTCCACGGCTCACCGTCGATGCGGCCGGTGATGGGTGTAGCCAGCGGGCAAGGACCGGGATTGGCGTCGACGTAGGCGAGCAGGTGCTGCCACGGCTCGGTCACCAGCAGGCCGTTGAGCTGCGACGACGGGCAGCCGACCCGGGCGGCGATGTAGGCGTTGGCCAGGGCGTGGCGGTAGCCGGCGTTGGGCCTCGAGGGCACCGGCTCGCCGCGGTCGATGAGGTCTCGCAGATAGCGCTTCAGGCGGGCTTTGGACTCCGGCGTGCCCGGCGTGCGCACGGCCGCGTCGGCCATCCGCCGGCTTTCTGCCCAGGCGGCGAGGATGTCGTCGGCGAAGTCGTCGACCACACGCAGTGCCCAGATCAGCAGGGGCCCCATGGTGGCCGGGGAGATCACCTCGGTGGCGTTCTCGCCCCGCCCGATGGCCGGCGCGCGGGGCAGGAAGTCATCGACGCCGAGACGGTGCCAGGGCGGCATCGCCAACCCGCTCGGTGCAGGCCCGGCCGCATCGAACGCCCACAACCGGGTCAGGGCCACCAGGTCCTTGGTGACGTTGCCGCGGCTGGCGCCTGGCTGCCGGGCCAGATGACCGGCCCACGAGATCAGAACGTCCTCGGTGACCGGGCGCAGGTCGCCCAGACCCTGCTGGTGCAGCCAGAGCGTGAAGCGCTGCCAGCGCAGCACGGTGTGGTAGATCCCGGGCGGGCCCAGGCGGGAGTGCCAGCTTGGATGGCCGACCAGCACGCTCGCCGGCAACGAGGTGTTGATCATCATCCAGGCGGCCAGTTGCACCTGGGACCGCACGGCGCCGGGGAACCGTGCCCAGTCCAGCCCGGGCCGGGCGGCGCTGGGGTTGGCGACCAGCGGGGCCAGCGACCACACCTCGTCTGCGTAGATCGACACCGGCACGGGGCCGGGCGCCAGGACCAGCGACGGTGCGACGACCGGCGTGTCCCATGAAGGAAGCACCGGGAGTTCGGCGGGCAGAGCGGTCACAGGTCGAAGTCCCCTTGCAGAAGCTGGTCGATGATCGTGCGGTCGGATGTGGTGACGGCCTGCAGCGCCGCCTGCCAGACCGGCTCGCCGAGCCGGCCGCGCAGGTCGGTCAGCCGGGCATGGGCATCCGCCCAGTCCGCCTCCCAGATGCCCGGATCCACCACACCGCGCAAGTGGTTCAGGGCGTTGAGCAGGTGGGCCAGGCGCGAGTGATGGGCGGGCGTGACGCGGGCGTTGGGGCAGGCCGTGCACAGCAGGAACGACGCCGCGCACCCGTGTCCGGCCGGACTGAACGGGCTGTTCTCCCAGCCCGCGCAGCCGGCCGTCACCGTCTGCCGGTCTCCCGCCTCCGCGTTCGAGATGAGGCGGGCGGAGAAGACGGTGCGACGGGCGGCATCCACCGCCTCCTGCGCACCGTCGGCGATGACCGGCACCGCCGCCTGCTGAGCCTGCGGCTCGCCCACCACGTAGACGCTGTCGTGGGTGTCCTGGGTGTTCTGCCCGGGCTCTCGCCGGTGCAGCACGTTCACCGTCTTGCGCAGCCGCCGCAACGGGGAACCCCGCAGTCCCACCGAGCGTGCCCAGTCGCCGCCGGCCAGCTCGTCCACCCCTAGCCCGAACGGGCCGATCCGCACTGCCCTCCGATATCCCTGGCCGTCGTGCGGGGTGGTCTGGCGCCAGATGAGCAGCCGGTCGACGTCTGCATCCAGCTGTTTCATCAGGGCCCGGGCGTGCGCGGTCACCTCCAGAGCCTCGGTGATCAGACGCCCCGAGGAGTCGGCGCCAGAGTCGGTCACATTGCGGCTCTCGAACCGGCCGCGGTGCCCCGCGCGGCGCCGCTTCTCCAACTGCAGCCGGTAAACCGGCATTCCTGCCTCCGCTGTGCCCGGCAGCGACTTGGGCACCGGCAGCTCAGACAGCGTCGTGGCGTTCAGACCGAGCTCCGCGACGATCAGCACGGCCAGCGCCGCCGACTCCTTGCGGCTCAGGTACAGCCGCCCCCACGTGTATGGCGCCGAGCCGCCGACCAGCGCGGCCCGATACCGCCTGCGGACCGTGCGCGGTCTCTCATACACGGGGACGTCACCAGTGCGGGCCAGCACGTCCAGCGCCTCGCCCAGCAGCCAGTCGCTGCCTCCCGGCTCGATCCGGCCCGCCTGCCACGCCTCCAGGCGCTCGGTGTTCTCCCGGATCCGCAGCAGCGCTGTGCGGAACGTGCGCCGCGCCGCCACGCGGATGGCCGTGAACTCATGCGGTGTGTAGGCCTCTTCGCGGCCCGGCGTCCACGCGAACCGCTGGGCCATGGCCTCCCGCACCGGCCGGGGCAGCCGTTCATCGAGCTGCAGCAGGCCGGCGACGGTGGAGTACTTGCTGTACCCGTTCGTGTTCGGCGGCAGGCTCAGCCGCCACGCATGCCAGTGCGCCGCACTCAACCTGCCCACGTCCCGCGGCGCCGCATCCAGCGCGCTGAGGAACTCGCCGAAGGGCCGGACCAGGTACCAGTTCGCCTCGCTGGTCTCCACACTGTCCCAGCCGCCGCCCGGGGCGCACTTGGCGGCGAACAGCACGGCCAGCGACCGCTGCCACGGCTCGGGGGCAGGGAAGGTGCCGAAGTCGTAGCGGCGCACCCTGCCCTGATGGTCCCGATGAGTCACCACCAAGCCAGGCTGGTCCAAGGCCGTCGGCCGCTGGTGCGGGGTGTCGGGCAGGGCGGCCGCGCGGCCGCGGCGGCTCACCGGGCCACCAGCTTGTCGTCCAGGTCCTGAATGCCCTCGCTCTCCCTGGCCAGCCGCGCGAACACCGGCGTCAGCTCCCCCTCACGGAGCGGACCGTCGGCTGGCTGGAAGTCGGCCAGCAGCGACCGCAGCTGCAGGTCCGCGACCGGAGCGAGGTAGATGTGCTTCGTGGTCTCCAGCTGGGCGTGGCCGAGCAGGTCCTGCACCATCCGCCACGGATCGCCATACAGCAGTCGGAAGTCCCGCCTCTCCTCCGGCGTCAGGCCCATGCGCCGGTCCATGACGTGGTTGAGGACTACGAGCATGACCAGCGCGAAGCTGTGCCGGGCCATATGAGGGGTGCAAAACGGCGGCTCGCTCATCACCGGCGCCAGCACGTTCTCGCACCGCTCGTTCGCCGCCCGGAACACGCCCTCCCAGGACGCCGGGTGGAACGGCAGCCCGGCCTCGTTCAGCCACAGCCACAGCGGCTCCGGGCCAGCCGGGCCCTCGACGAACAAGCTCATCCGCTCATCCACCGTCGCCTCCGTCAGGGGCGTCTGACCCACCACGCCGTCCCGGTCCCGCCAGTGCAGCAGCCGCCGACGCCGGCCCGTCTCGTGCGTGACCAGCCGCATCGGCAGCCCGTCGTACCGACCCGCCGCCTGCGCGCGCCGCACCACCCGGGCGCGCGACGACTCCGCGTACCCCTCGACCTCACCCACCACGACAGAGGAGGCATAGAACGTGCGCGCCCGCTTCGACTTCGTCACCGCCCGCCCCAGACGCCCCACGTAGTACTGGCCGCCCTCCAACTGGAGACGCGGTACCTCCAGCGTCAACAGCGAAGCTCCCTCCGTCAGACGCACCCCGGAGGAGAACAGCAGATCAGCGAAGGCCGCGTTGCGGTCGGCCAGCCGTCCCGCCCACCCGGCGTCCGGCAGCCCGTCCGCGCCGTGCCCGCGCAGTCCCACATTCACCCAGCGGCGGAAGGCGCGCGGCGTCAGCCAGCGCACCTCGCTCGTCCGCGCGTTCTTGGCCCGCGCCGCCGGCACCAGCACGACATCGCCGGTCCGGCCGGTAACCGTACGCATCAGGACCGGATTCGCCAGTACGTACTCGCGCTGTTCCGCCCACTCGTAAAGCCGCGCGAGCGCGGCCAGTCCCCGGTTCCACCGGGCCCCGCCGACCCGGCAAGGATTCCGCGGCGAGCGGGTCCGCCAGTCCTCGAAGTCCCACAGATCGTCCGCCGACGCCTCGCTCCACCACTTCCCGCGGCCCCACAGGAAATCGAAGAACAGGCAGTAGTCGTCCGTGTAGTTGCGCTTCGTCTCATGCGCGAGACGGGCGAACGACGACCTGCACAGATACCGGCTCAGTACCTCGTCGATCCGGTAGTCCGGAGAAAGAAGAATCGGATCCCCAGGATGAATCCCAACGCGATCCTCACGTACCGACAGGTCCTCCCACCCAGCCAGAACAGGTACCCGATCCCCCGCCACCCGGCGAGCTGTCGGCACCCAGAACGTACGCCAACCCAACACTCATCCACCCCTGCTCGATCCGCTTCAACACGCCGATCCAACAGGGAAGATGACGCGGGCGACCAGGCGGCGACCGGCGACGCGGTCGCAGCCCTGCACCTGCTCCTGGAGGTCCGGATGCGCCGGCGCCTGTTCACGGTCGTCGACGCAACCAACGTCACCAGGGCCGCCAGGGAGCCGCTGGTCGCCGCCGCCAAGCGGCACAACATGCTCCCCATCGCGGTCATGGTCGCCACGCCCGGCACGACGTGTGTCGAGCGGCAGGGCTCGCGGCGGGCCAACCGTGCGGTGCCGGAGGACACGGTCATCCAGCAGCGCAAGGACATGGTCAACTCGCACCGGACCCTCAAGGCCGAAGGCTTCCTCGAGGTCGTCTTCTCCGACAGCCTCTACCGGTTGCTGCCATTCCTGGAGCGCCTGAGCGGGACCCGGCAAGCCGACCTCGGGCTCGACGACGGCGACGGCCTGGGCGACCTGAACCTCGTATCCCGTGTGTTCGGTGAGGAGATCCTGCCGCTGTGGCGGTGGAAGCCCGGCTCGAACGTCGCCGGCGGCGACCGGGTCGCGGAGATCCGCCTCGGTCAGCAGTACCTCACCCTCGCCCTGCGCACGAACGTGGACGGCGAGGGCGACATCGGGTTCGACGTCATGGTGCCGTGCCCGTACGACGACGAATGCACCGGCTACGCCTGGGCGCCCGCCTACAGCGTCACCTGCCTGTACCGGGCGCTCAACGGCGACCTGGACGACAGCGAGGACATCGTCTGCACCGTCCACGGCGGTGTCGACGACATCGACCAGGAGGCCGACGGTCACGCCCTGCAGCAGCTCGCGGAAGTCGGCGGGAGCGTGGGATGACCTTCCGCGAGCAGAGCGACAAGCCCGACTGGGACGACTGGACGCTCGCCCACGAAGCCGTCTGGATCCGCTTACTGGCCCGCCACAGCCCCAACCCGCAGGTTGAGGCAGCCCAGCGGATCCGGGAGGAGTTCACCGCCGACGAAGCCCGCCGGATCGACGCCTACCTGGCGGCGGCCACGCCCGACACCGACCGCCTGGCCGTGATCGAAGCCCGGCTTGACGACGCCAGCGACGACACGAAGTGGCTGGCCGAACAGCTCAAGGCCGCGTGGGCGGACCTGGACGAACTGCGCGACCGGATCGACGACGCGCGCACCCTCATGCACACCGCCTACGTCTCCAGCGCCATCCGGTACATCAGGCACAGCCGCGAGCTGGCTGAACCTCGCTGAGTTGAGCGCACTCTGTGCCGCCCCGACCCCGCACCTACCGGGGCCGGGGCGGTCGCGGTGGCCCCTCAACACCGAGCAATGAGAGGAGATGGACGTCATGGGCCTGCCCGTTTACGAGGTCGACGTCCCGACAAGGAGCACCACCCAGCCCGGTCTGGAAGGCGTGCACGTCTTCACCGGCCAGGCCGACAGCCGCAGCGCCGCCGTACGGATCGCGCACGAGGTCTATGACGCGGCACGCGCCGCGCGCGAGGCCGGCTGCGAGATCCCCCACGACCGGCCGGACGGCTGGGGCGCCTGCGGCTACCGGCCCGGCTGGGAGCTCGACTGGCGCGCGGCGACCGCCGGCCAATGGAACAACCCGTACAGCTGGCTCCGCGTCGCCGACGACGGCGACTTCGAGCTGTAGCTCCGCCCCGGGACGGACGACAAGCGTCCAAACCAACCGCCCGTCCCGGGCCCATCCCATCCCGCACAAGACGAGAGGGAGATCCTCAGTATGGACTCCGTCCTGCGCTTACAGGGCCGGATCGGCCAGCGCACCCTCCTTTTGACCACCGCCGCGCTGCCGCTGACCGGCTGGACGGTGCACGCCGTCACGCTGCACCGGCGGCTCGCCGCCGCCAAGCGCGACCCGCTCACCGGGCTGCTGCGGCGCGACGCGTGCACAGCCCGGGCCCGGCAGATCCTGCGCCGTCACCGCGACGACGTGTGCGTGGTCCTGGTCGACGCCGACCACTTCAAGGACATCAACGACACGATGGGCCACCCGGCCGGGGACGCCGTCCTCACGGCGATCGCCGCCCGGCTCGCCGCATGGGCGGGCCCGCGCGCTGCCGTAGGCCGCCTCGGTGGCGATGAGTTTGCGATCGTCCTGGAGTTGCCCGCCGCCCGCCGTGAGGTCCGCCTCGCGCAGCTGGTCCGCATGCTGCGTACGCCGGTCACCCTGGACGACGGCCAGGTGGTGAACGTCGCCGCCTCGGTCGGCGCCGCGACCTGCGACATCGTCGGCACCCGCGACCTGTCCATGTTGCAGCGCGCGGCCGATGCCGCTCTTTACGACGGCAAGCACTCCGGTCGCGCCGCCATCGCCACCGCCGCGCACGCCACGGTGCCGTCCGTCAACGGGCGCCGGGCCGGCCGCCCGGGCACGAGCCTGTGGGGGCGAGCCGCATGAGCCTCGTGACCCTGCCCGCGGGCGACTGGATCCGCGGCATCACGATCCGCCAGCCGTACGCCACCTGCATCCTCGCCGGGAAGAGCCCGGAGAACAGGCCGGTGCACTGGCCGTGGCAAGGCTGGGTCCTCATCCACGCCGGAAAGAAGAAGCCGGAGCCCGCCGTGCTGCGTGACCCGCTGGTCGCCACCGCGATCCGCGGCCGCGAACTGCACCTCGGTTCGGTCATCGGCGTCGCCCGGCTCACCGGCTGCCACCTGGATCAGGGGCCGAAGCGGTGCACCAGCCCCTGGGCGGAGCGCGGCGCGCACCACCTGGTCCTCGAGGACGTCCAGGAGCTCGCCCTGCCCGTGCCCGCTACGGGCGCGCTTCCGGCCTGGAAGCCGACGCCGGACCTGCTGGCGCAGGTGTTCCAGCAGCTGCCCGACTTCCGGCCGTGACCCGCCCCCCGCGAGGCAAGAAGCCGCTGTTCGAGCCGGGCTTGGTACCGGCTCCCGGCGCTCTCCTCGAATGGCGCGACAGCCAGCACTACGACCGCTGGCAGGACCGCCCCTGCGTGCTGTGCGACAAGCCCACGCCCTTGCGCTCCCACTACGGGGAGCCCGTGCACAAGGCGTGCGCTGAGGACTGGATCGCCGCGAACCCCGTTGAGGCCCGCCTCGGCAGGTTCGCCTCCGACGTCCAGTCCAAACGCCGGCGCGACGACGACCACGCCTGAACCCCTCCGCCTGGAGGCCCCGTGAGTAACACCCAACGCGACGTCGACCACGCCCTCGCCTACCCCGAGCCGCCCGCCTCCCCGCTGTGGCACTGCCACGGCGCGAAGGCCCGGCCGCTCACTCCAGCTCAACAGAAGCGCAACCGCGAGCTGCTGGACATCGCCCTGCGTAAGCCCCGCACCAGGGCCGCGTAGGAGGGCCTGGCCGTGTTCACCGACATGAAAGAGGCCCTCGCAGCCGAGGACCTCGAGCTCACCCCGCTCGGCAGCGACCAGAGCGCCGCCGCCTCCCTGGTGGTCGCCCACCACGCCCGCGACAAGGCCGACCTCGCCGACCTGCTGGGCGCGCTCGGTCTGCCCTGCGACGAAGACGACCTCGTCCGCTTGCTCCACCACCTCACCACCGCCGACACCCCGACGACTGGAGCCCAGATGCCCGTCAACGCCTTCACCGCCACCGCCGTCTCCATGCTGAACAACGGCGACAGCCCTGAGCACGTCCGCGAGACCCTCGGTCTGTCGGAGGACGAACTCGCTGACGCCGTCCAGCACGCCAAGATCGCCGACGCCGTCCAGCACACCGGACTGCCCGCCGATACGGACACCAAGGACAGCACCGGTACCCCGGAGACGGTCGCCGCGGCGCCCGACAGCACGATGGACACCGACGGCATCGGGGCCCTGCTCGCGTGGGCGGAGAACCACCAGGCCGCCAGCATCCGCAACCGGGCCGCTCGCGTCCGAAGCGACCTCACCGAGCTGACCGAGCGCCGGACCGCCGACGCCGCCCAGCGGGAGGCAGAGGAGCGCGTCGCCAAGGCCAAGGCCGAACTGGAAGCCGCGCAGGCGCAGCTGCGTGAGGTGAAGGCCGGCGGCCGCGCCGCCACGGTGGCACAGGACGTCACGCCCCTGGCTCCCGCCCCGGCCCCGAAGGCCCCGACCGGCAAGCGCAGCAAGCAGGAGCTGGCCGCGATCCGGACGTGGGCGCGCGCCAACGGCTACCAGGTCGCCGACAAGGGCAACCCGGCCAAGACCGTCCTGGACGCCTATGACGCCGCCCACCGCACCAACGCTCTGGCGGTGGCGGGCTGATGGACGCCATCCCGTTCGTGCTGGACGGCTACCTGGCCGCTGAACCTGAGCCCGGCGACCGTGAAGGCACTGTCTCCTGGCGGCTGAGCTGCTCCGCCGGGACTGACCACCTGGTGGAAGAAGCGGTCATCCCCTGCACCACCATGGAGCCGGAGATCGCACACTCCCTGCTCACCGAGCGGCAGCCCGGTGACCTGCTGCGCGTCATCGGTCACCTCAACCTCCCGGACACCGCCGACGGCGTCATCCGGCTGCACGCCGAAAGCCTCGAAGTGCTCTGGGCAGCCCCGCTGCTGGACGCCGACGGGGATGACGCAGACACCGCGACGGACGTGGACGCGGACCGCAACAGGGCGATCGCGGCTCTCGCCGAAGCCCTCACCGGCTTCGGACAGGTCGCCCCCGGCGCGGGGCCCAGCATCCGCATCGACATCAGCCCGACCGAGGCCCTCGGCTCGGGCCTGGAGCACTGCCACAGCTTCGACATCACCCCGGACATGGCCCACCGGCTCGCCGACTACGTCGACGCCATGAGCTGCTACCTGGACAGCGAACGCCCCGACGGCCTCGTCCTGGACCCGGAGACCATCGCGGACCTGACCGAGCTGTTCGAGGACATCGACCTGATCGGCCTCACCAACACGGTCCTCAACGCGACCCGGCCCGAGCACCGACCCGCCGTCACCCGCGCGATGGACGACATGTTCGGCGACGCCCCCGCCCCTGAGGACACCGACCCCTGACCACCCACCACGCCCCAAGGGAGGCGACCTTGATGTCCACCCAGCCCCAGCGCACCGTCCTGGAACGGTTCCCCGCCGGAGGCCCCCGCGGCTCCTGGCCGGCCGAAGAGTACGCCGCCGCGCGGCGCGCCCAGGGCACCAACGCCCAGGTCGTGATGGACCTGCCCAGCGACCAGTTCCTCGTGGTCACCGACACCACCACCCAGTAGCACCACCCCGGAGCTCCGCGCCCGCCCTTCCCGGCCGGGCGCGGAGCTCCACACATCCCGCCCTTCCACCACCAAGCAGGAGGCTCTCCCCCTTGCGCCCGATCCGTCTGACCTCGTTCGGCTACCTGCACCTGCCCACCGGCCCGGACGGCTCCCCCGTCCCGCCCGCCGCCGACCGGATCGAAGACGTCCGTGACCGTCTCCGCGACCCGGCCGCCGCCCGCGACACCCTCGACCTCGACGGCCTCAACCCCCGCGTCCAGGACGTCGTCCTGAACACCCCCGGTGCCCGCGAGCTGCTCGCCAACCTTGCCGACTACGCCGACCTCCCCGCCGGTCCCAGCCGCATCGCCATCGGTTGCGCGGGAGGTCTCTAGCCACAAGCAACTGTTGCTGGGATTTCAGTGACTGTGAGTGGCTGTATGTTCACTCGTTGATGATCGATGAACTTGAGGTGGAAGCCGGTCCGTTGGCGCGGTGGCAGGTGCATTGGTGCGACCCGCGGCGGGAGGTGTCGTGGTACGCCGCCGATCCGGTGCTGGCGGGCCTGCCGACATTGGCGGAGTGGGCGCACGCGCACGGTACGCAGATGGGACAGCCGGTGCTGCTGCGGGCCGATGGTTGGTCGGTGCCGGAGGTCAACGGGTTCTTCGCCTCGGCGCGGATGCGCAACGCGAGCGCTGGCACGCGGAGGAAGTACGCCTTCGCGGTAGCCGTCTGGCTGGGATTCCTTGATGCGGCGGGGCGGGCCTGGCACGACGCCAACGAAGAGGACCTCGCCGGGTTCAAGTTCTGGCGGATGACCGACGAGGCCAACGTTCGGCGCGTGGCCGGCGGGACGGTGCTGGACGACCTGATTGCGATCAGCGCGTTCTACCGCTGGGCTGGGTTCCGGTTCGGAGTGAGCGATCCGGTGGCCCGACGGCAGGTTCCCGGCCCTGACCCGGGCACGGTGACGGAGTCGTTCGAGGCCGGCCCGCACCTCGTACGCGGCAAGGACATGGCAGCCGGCGCCCGTCCGTATGTCCCCGCGGGAGCTGGCCCCGGGTGGTAGCGCGCTGGCCGTGCCTGCGGCGCACTGCTGGCTTTACTGCTTTGTGGTCCGCCGCCGTTGCACCACGCGGGGGCGGACCACATGGGAAGGGCATGTCAGATGGTGTATCGCACGTAACGCTCGCCCTTGAACAGGTAGACGTCCTTTCCGCTGCCGGGGACAGCGCAGCCGGCCTGGAGGTTGTAGGCGAACTCGGTGTCGGCCAGTCGCGGCCAGCCGGTGATGATGTTCTGGACGCCGTTGCGGATCCGTTCGTTGCGGCAGTCGTAGCGCACGTACTTGTCGCCTTTGAACAAGTAGACGTCGGTGGAGCTGCCGGGAACGCTGCAGGCGGCGTCGAGGTTGCTGGTGAAGTTCGTGCCCCTCAGGCCCGGCCAGCCGTCGGAGAGCCTGCCGATGCTGGCCCGCTCGTTGCGGCAGTCGTAGTTGACGTACTGGTCGCCTTTGAACAGGTAGACGTGGGTCGTGCTGCCCGGAATGAGGCAGGCGGCGTCGAGGTTGCTGGTGAAGTTCGTGCCCCTCAGGCCAGGCCAGCCGTCGGAGAGCTTCTTGGTGCCGTAGCCGATGTCCTCGCTGCGGCAGTCGTAGCGGACGTACTGATCGCCTTGGAACAGGTAGACGTCTGTAGCGCTGCCCGGAGCGAGGCAGGCGGCGTCGAGGTTGCGGGTGAACGAGGAGCCGAGCAGCCCGGTCCAGCCGGTGGCGAGGAACTGGAAGCTTCCCTCCGGAGGAGGTCCCGGAGGGGTGTCGCCCGTGTACTTCACGTGCAGGGCGAAGTGGCCCATTCCCGAGGAGCGCGCATTGAACTGCAAGGTCATGCGTCGGCCTTCGGTGTAGTACAGCGCCTTCAGGTCCGATCGGTTGAGGGCGAAGCCGCGGGTGAGGACCATGTCGTCGTGGTTGCGCAGCGCCTCCCAGAACGTCGCCAGGAGGTCCATCGCGACGATCATGTAGCCGAGCATGTCCGCACCAGGGACGAAGTTCAGCGCGAAATCGACCAGACTCAGCGAGTCGACGGCGTCCCCGAGCGCCTTCCCCAGCGCGGTGTACCACGCGTCGTTGGACTGGTCGGCCTCCCAGCATGTGATCATCAAGGCGCTGAGGTTGCCGGTGAAACTGGCGTCGAAGAACGCCATCCTCCCGGTGCCATGTTCGCCGGAGATGGGGTAGTCGTTGTTGCTGGACACCTCGCCTGTCTCGCCGGTGCGGGTGTGGAACTTGTAGTTGTGGGACTGACAGGCCGCGGTCCAGTAGATCTCGTCCCGTCCGCCCCACTGGTCGCCGGCCGCCTGGCGGCAGCGGAACCCGGCCCACTCCAGCTTCGCCCTGAACGGCGTGCTAGATGCCGCCTCATCCGTGGGCGCGCTGCCGTCTGTCTGTTCCTGCGTGGCGGTACCGAACTGCGCGCCGTTGAAGAGGGTCAGGCCGTAGCCGTAGGCATCGGCTGCTTCGCTGAACGCATCTGTCTCCAACTGCTCCCCCGCCAGCAGGCGGGTGCGGTTGACCCACGCGACGTTGGGCTGGTTGGCCGCCAGTTCCCCGACGGCCCGGATGCGCGCAGCGACGTCCTCGGGCGTGAACGGCTCGTCGAGGCCACGCCGCACGACCGCCTGCGGCACCAGCGCCACCGTGCCGGCATCCCGCTGCTCACGGTAGGCCCGCCCCAGCGCCCACACCTCGCCCTCCCCCAGCACACCGATCAGCGGTTCCAGGAACGACTGCTCCCACTCGGTCAGCTCCCGCCCCATCTCCGCGCGCGCCGCAGTGTGCAGCCATACCCCTGTGGCCACATTCGTCTCCGGGTTCTGGCGCCGCTGCCGCCGACGGGACGCGACGGCTGGCGCTCCCGCCAGCATCCGCCGCCATCGGTCCAAGCGCTCCTGCCCGCCCTCGACAGATGCTTGCCACGTGCTGGTGTTGGTCGTCATCTGGTCTCCATCTCAAAGCACTTCAGCCGCAGCACGAAGTCGCGTCGGGCTAACCCGATCCCCCCCAAATCACCCTATGTTCGGACATCTGTGGCATGTCGGTCACCATAGGCCCAAAACACCTCGATGCTGCCCTGGCAAGAACCCCAGTACCTCCCGAACTCATCAACACCACTCATCCGTGGAAGCTCCGTGAGACCGCCGGTGCTGAGGCTGAGGATGGGGCCAGTAAGGTCGCGACTACCGCTCAGCTGGCTGCTGGAATCTCAGGCCATGACCAGGGTCACCGGTAGGGACTCAGCCGCTGGTCATAGGGCGAACCCCCGCTCCAGGGACGATCACGGTGCTAACCGACACCATGATCAATCTCAGGGCCAACGGCTTTGTTGAAGCAACGGTTGGCAATAGGCGAGAGAACGGGAGGCCGGCACCGTGCCAGCGGACTTACCGAACTCCTGGCCCGAGCACTCCGCGGCCGCGGCCGCGAGGTCGAAGTCGAACACCTTCATGTCCATCTGCCGGGCGTCCTGAAGACGCCCGCCGGCCCCAGCGCTGCCAACCCTGAGCAGGAGCCCACCCGATGATTCGTCGCTTCCGCCGCTGCGGCCACGCGCCCGGCGCCCTCACCTCCGAAGACCAGGCCGCCGTCGACCAGTTCCGCGCGCTGCTCGCCGTACTGCGCGACATGGAGACCTGGACGCCAGGCCTCTACAAGGACATCGCCGTACGCGTCGGACCGTTCGTGGACCGGGCCCACCCCCGCCCGGGAGACGACCACGGCCCCGATTATGCAAAGGAAGTCCAGATGTCTCAGTAGCGATTCATGAGTGCCATGAGGCCCCAGGCGCGGCTGTTAGCTTCCTGCTCCCTGGATGTCTCACGATCACGGTGGTACTGGGTGGACTACTTCTTTGTCTCACGCAGCAAGGTGCGCCGCTTCTACGAGGCGCCTCCCGGCGTCGACCTCGACGCGATGGCGTACGTGTCTCGGCCGGGTGCGCTGAAAGAGGGCACTCCCTTCTTCTTCGACTCGCAGATGCGCCCGGCGGAGCCACTGGTCTCGTTCTTCCTTGAGATGGCGAAGACCTTGAAGGCGAAGTCGCTGCAGGACTACACGTACGACGCTCTCGACTTGACCGAGTACCTGGAGAACGAACTCGACCCACCGGTCGACCTGTTGTCGGTGATCGAGGAAGACCTCGTGGCGTACCGGGAGGACTGCACCGAGCACCGCGAGTCGCCCGATGCACCGGCGACATGGAAGCGGCGCCGCGCCATGATCAACGGCTTCTACGGGTGGGCCGAAGACCAGAAGCTGATCGACAAGCGCCCGTACTTCCGCCGCCGCAACGGCCGTGACGTGCTGTCCTGGGGTGCGACCACGCAGCTGGACGTGCGTCATCTGACCTGGCGGCAGTGGAACTTCCTCAAGCAGGTGGGGCTGCGCGGCTATCTACCCAACGGCCGCGTGGACCGTGCGTTTCGGGGGCGCTCCCCGCTGCGTAACAGCGCGGCGCCGGAGCTGGCGATCACGACGGGGATGCGGTTGCAGGAGTTCAGCTGTCTGCTGGACATCGAGGTCGGGCCGCCGCGCCGGGATGGTTCCCGGGCGGAGGTGCTGCTGCAGGCGATTGCGAAGTACGGGCTGCCCCGCACGGTGACCGTCCAGGATCCGACGCTGCGGGAGTTGGACATGTACCGGCGCACGGAGAGGGCTGCGCAGATCAGGGCTGCGGCGAAGGCGCTGTGGCGGCGCCGCGAGGAGCTGTTCATCGTCGACGACGTCGACCTTCGGCGGATGAAGCTGCGTGGAAAGCTCGATGGCCGGCGCTGCACTTTCCGCGTCGAGAGTATGAACGCTGACAAGCGCCGCCTTGCCGTCATCGAGGGTGATCACGGACTTGAACCGATGGCTCTGTTCGTCGGCCGTGGCGGCAGGATGCCGACCAGGCAGCGGTGGGAGCAGATATTCGGCGAGGCGCACCTGCGCGCGCTGCGGCTGAGCGAGGAGTACAAGGTCGGCTTCGTCATGCCGCGCGAGGTGCGGATCCACGACACAAGACACACCTTCGCCGTCTACATGCTGCGGTTGCTGACCAAGCTGATCGTCCAGGAGGAAGCCGAGAAGTACCTGGCCGGAGGCCACACCGGCTACCTGACGGACCACATCTCGCGAAACCCCCTGCTGATCCTCCAGGCCCTGTTAGGCCACCGGAGCCCAAGCTCGACTTTGCGATACCTGCGGTACATGCGCGACACCAACGCGCTGGTAGCGAAGGCGATCGCCGAGTGGAACAACCGGGACGCCACGTACGCCGACTACGCAGCCGCGATCGCCGAACAGAGGGCTGCCTGATGCCCCGCCGTGGTGAGCGCAAGCCGCGCGTACGCAGCAGCGCCCCGGAGCCGACGCCCGCCCGGGAGCCGGACCACATCGGGATCCGAACCCTGACCTGGACACGCCGGGGCGTGAAGGCCAGGCGGACCGTGGATCCGGCGAAGTACCGGTGCACAACCCTGGCGGCGCAGCTGGCCGACGAGTGGATCACGTACACCCGTGCCATGGCGCGGACCGATGGCGGCGACGACCTGGCCCAGGCGGTGCGCAGCTTCGCCAAGTTCGTCGACAGGCATCTGCCCACGCTCGGCATGGACCCAGCAGACGTCCGCCTGGACGGCCACGAAGTGGATCTTGTCGAGGTCATTCACGCCTGGGAGGAAGACCTGCGGCAACAGCATGGACTCGGCTCCAACTCCCCCCATGTGAAGACCAACAGCTGCTGACGCTGATCGAGCAGCGCGCGCTGAAAGACCCGGGCATGCCACAGGCGCTGAGACTGCGCTCTCAGGCCCCGCCCGCCTACCCGCCGCAGAAGAGTGAGCCGCTGGACGAGTTCTCCAACGCCGAGCGGATCGCCCTGCGGGACGCGGCTCGTGATGCCGTCCGGGCGCTCGAGGCGCGTCTCGCCCGGGGCCGGGCACTGCTGGCCCGTGGTGTCGATCCCCGCGAGGGCGGGTGGCACGAGCCGGAGAACCTTGTGTGGGCAGCGACCCACCCCTGGCTGCTGATCGTGGAGGTGCTCAAGCCCCAGTTCCCTCAGAACGTGCTGAGCTGGCCGGCACCGGTGAAAGAGCTGCTGCCGACCGGGCCCGACGGCACCCTCCTCAAACGAGGTTTCCGCTATCTCGTTACCGAGCTGAGCGCGCTGCTGTTCCCGACCGAGATGGACCTCCAGGCGTTCCGGGTGCTTCTGCTGCTGGGCATGAGCGATACGAGTCCGGAAGAACTCCACGACCTGAAACTGTCCGACATCGAGTTCACCGACGGCGGCGTGCGCCTGGTCCAGCGTAAAGGCCGTGCCCAACGGGTCCGCGCAGACCTGCACCCCGACCCCGGCCCAGAGGAGGAGACGGCGACGGAGTTCGCCGGGGACGGAGCCTGGGGCGTGACGGGCCTGCTGCGCCGACTCCTTGCAGCCACCGAGCTGTCCCGGAAGGTCTTCCCCGAAGCCGAGCCCTGGCTGTTCCTGGCGGTGGAACGACGCCACAGGGGTGTTCTGGACGCGGAAGTCGCCCAGTTCAAGAACCGCGAACGACGCTTCGGCAGCTGGATCGCCCAGCAGCACGACGCCGCAGGAAAGCCCCTTGATATCTCCAGGCCCTTCGAGATCCGGCGACTGCGTAAGACGACCAAGGTCGTACGTGCGGTCGCACTCGGCGGCACGGTGAGTGATCTGGCGGGAGATGACCACCACGTCGAGGTGTACCGCATGCACTACGCGCACGGCACGACCGCGCACATCCTGGCCGGCCGGGCGATCAACCGGGCCCAGAAGCGGGTCTTCGAGCGCATGAGTGAGGCCGCGCGCCCGGTGCTCGTCACCGAGGAGGCTGAGAAGCATCTGGAGGAACCCAAGGTCGCAGAAGACCTCGGGCTGGACACAGAGCAGGCCAAGGCCATGCGGTCGGGGGAATTGGACATGGGCCTGGTCAACTGCCGCAACCCGTACGCCTCGCCGCACCGCAAGGACACCAAGGCCTGCCACGTCGCACCCGCGATGTGCATGCTGTGCCGCAACGCCGTGGTGTTCACCTCCCAGATCCCGCGCCTTCTGCTCCTGTCCGATCACATCGAACGGATGCGCACGGTCCTGACCCCGCCGCACTGGCAAGCCCTGTGGGGCCGCCAGGCGGCCGCCCTGGCGGAGGTCTTCGAGGAGTGCGCCGACCTCGTGCCCGCCGCACGCCGCGAGATCACCGAACTTGGCCTGCGCCTCGATCTCCCCCTAGGCATGAGGACGGAGTTCGACCGATGACGGCCCGCCCCGCGCCCGCGCCCCTGTCGTCGCTCACCTTCCGGGACGACGAGAATGTCTTCAGCCACGGCGGCTACCAACTCCTCGACGACATCGCGGTGCCGCGGTTCGGCGACACCCGGTGCTGGCCGGCCGACTGCCTCGGCCGCCCGGCCAACCGGAAGCCGTCGGAGTGGCGGTTCGTCTTCCCCTAGGATGACCCGCTGATCAATCTGCAGCTGCGCGAGTACTGCTTCGCCTTGCTCAACCCCTCTCACCCGGTCTTGCGTAAGTCGCTGATCTTCCTGCCCGCCGTGCCGCTTGCCGTCGCCACCATCAATGCGTCGATGCTGGAGATCAGGAAAGTCATGCGCTGGGGCCGCGAACAGGGACTGCCGGCCGACCTCGGCCTGTGGGACCAGGAAGACTGGCACGAGGCGATCGTTCACAAGGCGTCCCAGGTCGAGGGCGCGAAGACCGTCGCCTTCCACGTGACGGCTATCCGCCGCCTGCGCCAGCTCGCCGAGGTCATCACCGGCATCAGCCCCTTCGACGACCCGTGGGGCGACGAGACAGCCGAGGCCATCGGAGCCAAGGAGTACGACGAGGACGTCCCCTGCAAAGACACGCTCGCCACCCCGTCCATCCCGCCCGAGACCTGGTGGCCGCTCCTGCGCGGAGCCTGGACCTACATCCATACCTTCGCCCCGGACATCTTCCGCTGGCGCAACCACTTCGCCCAGCAGAGGGAACCACGGCCCGACACACCGCTTTCCACCAGCGCACGACCGACCCCTGCCGAAAACACCGACACCCTCTTGGAGGAGTGGCTCAGTGCGCCGGGCAACGCGGTGCCGGTCCACGAGGTCGACTACCAGAACACCAAGGCGGGGACGCCTATGTGGACTGCCCTCAGCAAGATGGTCACCAGCGGCAGAACGATGAACATTTTCGGGTCGAACAACACGAGCAGCAGGCCTCAGAAGCGACGAGCCATCGTCCTCGCCGCGATCGGTGAAGGCCGCGTGGCGATTGCCACGGCGGGCGTGGGCCGTGGCAAAGGCTCCACCGCACCGAGCTACATCGCGCCGGGCACCGGACCGGGCGTCACCCAGGAACAACTGGACGATGACGTACGACGGTGGCTGGCCGATCCCTCCACGCTGGTGCCCGTGCACACCACCGACGATCACGGGAAGACGGGAGAACCGATCTGGGCGATGGCCGCCCGCATGATCTGGGGTCCCCCTCCCCTGGGGGCCCACCGGAAGCGGTACGCCAAGAGATTCGACCCACGCCAGCGGACAGGAGCGGCACGCATGCGACTGCTCAGGCAGGCCGTGGCCGCCGGCCGCGGCCTGCCCGTCGATCTGGGCGTTGGAGTGGGCTGGCGCGCCTACCGCCTGGAGTGCCGGGACGCCGCTCACATCCAGCGTGAGGACGGCACGTCGGAGCCGTGGCGAACGCAGATCAGTGCCATAGAGCTCACCTTCGAACTGCACATGCTCAGAGCAGCGGTGTACGTGTTCGTCTCGGCGCTGACCCTGATGCGCGACTCGGAGGTCCAGGAGATTCAGCGCGACGCCGTGCGTACCTACTTCGGCTCCCCAGCCATCGTCTCCCGCAAGACCAAGATGGACCCGGCGCGCCCGGAACTGCACTGGTGGATCATCGAGCCGGTCGCTGAGGCTCTCGCGGTCCTCGAGGAGCTGTCCTGGCACTCCACGCACCTGTTCGTGGCGCTGGCCCCGCCCACCGGAAAACAGACCCACACCGAGCCCGGAATCCAATCCGAGGCCGAGATCGATTTCTTCATCAACGGCGTCAACACCATTGCCCACCAGCACGGCCTGGCCAAAATCCCGCCCGCGCACGTCCGCTCGCACATGTTCCGCAAGACCATGTCGCAGCTCGCCGGACGTGAACCCGACTCGGAGATCGCGCTCGGCCTCCAGCTCAAGCACGCCGCGCGCCGGTCGTTCGCCAACCGCACCACCCAGGCGTACGCACAGATGGACGCGAGCTGGGCCAAGGAGTTCGACACCGAACTGCAGCAGGCCGCCGCCCGCAAACTCGTGGATCTGCTGCGTGGCCGCCGCCAGGGCGAGCGCGTCGCGGTCGGACCCGGCGCCGCCCGGCTCCACGCCGGCCTCGACAAGGTCATCGCCACCATCGACAACGATCCACAGCTACGGGCGCAGATCGCCGACGAACGGGTCGAAGAGGCCCTGCTCGCCGATGAGTTCCCCAACCTCCACCTGGGCACCGTCAACCACTGCATGTTCGACGCCCCGCAGGCCGAGTGCCAGGACGAGCTCCCTGAGGAGCAGCGCGGGCTGGCCCCGCTGATCGGCGCCTGCCAGCCGGCCCGCTGCCGTAATTCGACCATCACCCGTGCCCACGCCCCGTACTGGGTCGCGGAAGAGGACGACCTGACCGCATTGTCCAAGGACCCGCGGTTGTCGCCCCCGAACCGCGAGGCGGTCTTTGTCCGACTCGCTGACGTCCAGCGCATCACGCGCGCACTCGAAGAGGAAGGCACCGCCTGATGCCGGTATCCGCAGCGTCCGCCGAGAAACTGAGAGCGGCCATGGCCCGGCTGCTGGCTGGCAAGCCCCTGCACACCGACGGCGCGCTCACCAAGGAGAACCTCGCCCGCGAAGCACAGGTCAGCCACGCAACAGTGCACCGCGCCGAAGACGTCCTCGCCGAGTGGGACGCGCAGGTCGTCCGCCCCGTCCTGCGCACACCCGGGGAGGTCCAGCGTGACGAGACGATCGCCGAGCTCCGCAAGCAGCTGCGCGAGGCGAAGGCGCAAGTCGCCGAGAAACAGGGGAAGCTCGATGCCCTCGCCACGGTGACGGCGAACCTCTACGCAGAGAACCTCGCGCTGAAGAAACGGCTCGGACGCAAGGGCGTGGCGGTCTTGCACACCGAAGATCACGAATAGCTGGCCCCGCCCTCTCCGCGTTGCCTGAACCTCCCCTCTCGAGGGTGGCCGCCGCCAGCGCGGGGCCTGATCGGCCGAGGCAGCCCTCCGACGATGGGACATGCACTGTGTCGGAGGTGTTGGGCTTCCAGCCGCGCGGGAGCCCAGAGAGAGCTTCGCCAGCGCTCGACGCACCGCCGTACCAAGCGGTGGCGTCGAGCGCAGCGTACGTTACCGGTTCTTCAAGCCGCGCTGCAGGAAAGTGGCAACGTCCTGGATCGCCGTCTTCCCAGGCACCTTCCCAATGTCTGTGATCCCGTAGAGAAGATGCGTGCAGCTCAGGGGCTCGCCGACCGTGCAATCGCGGACGCCCTCCAGGGTGGTGAGGGGGTCGTTGCATACAGGGTCTCCCGGAAGGCAGACGCTGTAGCTGTTCTTCAGACCGAATTCCTCGGGCAGCGGCGGCTGGAAGAACTTGTTGTACGGGTCCGCTAGCAGCCCGATACCACTGATGCTGTCCAGGACGTCAGCCCACTGGTGCGGGTGGTCGCGCTTGAGCGCGGCCAGCGCGACGCGGATCACCCAGGCTCCCTGCGAGTACCCGGCCAGCACGACCTTTTGCTTCTGACCATGGCAGTGCCCGACCTGAGCCAGAAGGTCTGCCTCAAGGTTCGCGGCACCTTCCTTCACGCTGTCCGGTACTGGAAAGCCTTCCCTCTTGACTTGCTCTGCCGTCTTCGTCACTGGGTTGCCGCCGACGATGACGGAGATAGCCTTGTTCTTCGCCAGCTCGTAGGCGAGCTTCTCGGCGCTGTCCGTCGCGAGATTGGGGAACACCTTCGCTGCGGGGTAAGGCAGCCCGTACACCTGCGTGTCGCTGAGGTACGTGGAGATGCGGCCTACTTCCGGGCCGAGGTCCCGAGGGATCACCGGGTTGCCTTCGACCTCGGGTTTCTCGTCTGAGCCCCGCACGCCGATCATGAGAGGTTTCGAGCAGGACGCTGGGATGTGCTCTACGCGGTTCTGCTGCGCTATTTGGGCCAGCTGCTGCGCCGTTGGGGCTGGCTGCCGAGTCTCCGGGTGGCATGTTCCGCCCGGGACCGAGAGACGGGTCCCCGGGAATATCAAGTTCCCGTGGTCGCTCGTGGCATGCCCGTAGGTCCGAGCTGCTGCCTCGATCACCGACTGACTGGCCTCGTAGAGGGCAATCCATTTCGTCGGGTCACCGAGGTTCTTGGTGGCGATATCCCACAGAGTGTCCCCTTTCGCGATCATGTGGGTGGCACACGTCTTTGGTTCGGGCCTCACCGGTTGCGGGGGGGCCGTTGGCTGGACGGGAGCCGGCGGCGGGACCGGAACGGGGGCCGGCGGGGGTTGCACGCTCGGCGGCTCAGGCTGAGGCGGTGGTGGTGGAGGCGCCACGCTCGGCGGCTCTTCGTGCGGGGCCGGCGGGGGTTGCACGCTCGGCGGCTCAGGCTGAGGCGGTGGTGGTGGAGGCGCCACGCTCGGCGGCTCTTCGTGCGGGGCCGGTGCGGACTCCACGCTCGGCGGTTCGGACGGGGACGGCGGCGTCGGCTGTCCCGGACTGACGGCGACAGCCGGGAAGCTCGATGCCAGCGCCATAGACCCGGCGGCCAGGGCGCTGACAGTAGCGAGAGCTATCCGCAGGCCCGGCCGTATTCGGCTGGATCTTGCCTCGCGCGACGATATTCGAGGCACAGTTCACCTCCAATAGGAGTAACGTGTAGTAACTGAATGCAACGCTAAGTGACACGCGTGAGTGACGCCCATTTGCTGTAGGCCAAACGGAACGGCCCCGGGCTCCTACCTCGGATATCAGCCGCAAGGTACGGGGCGACACCAGCTCAGCCTCAGGGGTGATCCTCCAGGCTGGTGAGAAGCCGCTGGATCGACGCCACATCCCGGCGAATTGCCTCCGTCCAGGGCGTCACGTCCATGCGGTGCTCCGCCACGGGGTCCATCCATTCGTCGTCCGGGGAGAGCTTGTGGAAGGCGAGAGAGTCGTTCGGGTTGTCCCGCCACTCGGCGGTCGCGTTGCCGTCTCCCCAGACCATGAACCACCGGTCTTCGCCGGGCCATTTGATGGCGATGGCCTGCTCATACCGATGAATGCGGATCTGCGGGTGCCGACTCTCCGTCTGTTCTTGTGTCACGCCCCATCACCATGCCGCTCGCGCCCGTACCTTGCGGCTGGTGTCGAAGGTAGGATCCCGGGGCCGGGTACCACGCTGCTCCGGGTCCCACGGGATCGGGTACGACACCGTCGGCGTTGGCCGCGGGGCAGGCTTGTCCCAGCCGGGGGTACACGCCAGCCTGCTGCGGCCGGGGAAACCCCTCGCTCCCAGCCGGTCGGCCGTGCATCAGCGAACTCGCGCCGGCCTCGCCGAGGTGACTCAGGCCGGTGCGCGGCCACTCGTGCAGGCCCCAGCCATTGCCAGGCACCCCGCCAGTGGCGGGGTGCTGTCCATCAGCGCGCGAACCTGCCCGTAGGAAAGCCGGACCGGTGTCCGAACACACGTCCCGCGCCGAGGCGACTTTCCCCGGCGGACGCGGATAGCTGCACGCACTCTATCCACAGGTGCTTTTACTCCTAGGTTGATCCAGAAGGTCTTCGCGATCACGAAGCGTGACTTCAGGAGGCGGACATGTATGCCACCGCGACATCACGAAGCGTTCGTAGGGCGGGCCTGAAGGTCACGAACGAGCAACGGATCCCGGTCATCGCTGAGACACTCCACTGTGCGGCCCGTACTGGATCAGCCATGGGCTCCACCTGTCTGTTGATGAGACAGGATGGGGCCTGAGACATGCGAGCTGTTCATAAGCCCGACCTGATCGCCGTCTCCCTGGTCCACCCCGACACCCCGCACGCCGCGGCCTACCTCCACGGCCACCAGCTCGGCTACACCGGCAAGGTCTGGCTGCGCTGCTCAACGGACAAGATCCTCGGAGTGTGGCACCCGGCCCTCACGCCGCGGCGGGCCTCGACATCCCCGACGACGTCGGCATGAAGCCCGCGCACTACGCCGTCCACGTCGAAGCCCGCCAGAAGGACAACTCCGGCCGCATCCTGCTCCGCATGGGTCCGTACACCCAGACCTGGCTCGCCTCCCGTGACACGGAACGCCTCAACACCCTGCTGAAGGGCAGGGCGGCCACCGTCATGCCCGGGTACACGGTCACCGCGAAGGACACGGTGTTCCACGTCAGCGACCACGCCTCTTACAGCGACCCGCACAAGGCCGACGCCTGCGAGCTCCTGACGGCCCTCATTGAGAACGTGAAAGCCCCAGGGTGACCACGGCCAGCAATGCGTCACCCGGCCGCCCCTGCGACCGCCGCTAGCCTCCCCAACCCCGACGAAGACGCGCCCGCCACCTGGGCGGCCTGACACCCGCATGCTGAAGCCCTGCCCTCCCGGCCTCTCACCGGGGGGCAGGGCCTTTTGCGTTTCAGGGAGTGCACAGAGGAGTGAGCTGCCCTGGATGCTCACTCCCGTGCGCAAGGGGCGCTGAGAGAGCTCAGGTGCTTACCCGGTAAGCACCTGACATGCAGGAGCTGACGTCAAAAGGAGTGAATGTCCCGCCCTCCTGACGTTCATCCGCCTCCGGCGGCAGTATGCTGCCGCGCATGGCGTCTCCGACATCGGGAGGGGAGCGGGAAAAGCTCGCATCGAAGCTGCCCGCCTCCCTCCGACAAGCCCTCAAGGTCCGGGCGGCGCAGCTCAGTACCGACGTGCAAGATGCTGTCACTGACGGCATCCAGGCGTGGCGCGCCCACGCCGAGCCGCTCCCCGCAATCGACACGGCGGGAGCCGAGTCATTCGGGACATGGCTACCCGAAGGTCTCTACGACGACTTCAAGCGGGACTGTGCCACCCGTGGTGTCTCCTACATCCAAGGGCTTGCCCAGTCCGTGGCGCTATGGCTCGAGCAGAATCCCGCCGGCGAAGAGGTCGCTCCCACACGGCGCGTCATCGTCTGCAACCAGAAAGGCGGCGTAGGGAAGACCGCCGTCACCGCCGGCCTCGCCCAGGCCCTCGCGGAAGACCCCCACGCGCTGCCGGGCAAGACAGACGACACCGCCTCTCTCGCTCAAGCCGCGGCGCGGTCCGGCCTCCGTGTCCTCATGGTCGACTACGACCCTCAGGGGCACCTCTCCCACCAGTTGGGTCTGAAAGCCATCCCCGCCGGCAGCGAGAGCCTCATCACGCACATGCTGAACAGGGAGCAGGCGCGCACCCCGCTCATCGACCTCACTGTCGTCATAGAGGAAGCACGCTTCGGAGACCGGCTGAGGATCCTCCCCGCGGCGTTCGACGCCTTCCTGCTCGACTCCGGCCTCACCATGTTCCGCGGGCCCCGGCACGCTGCCCTTGAGCGAGCACTGTCCCCACTGGAAGAGCACTTTGACGTCATCGTCATCGACTCGCCGCCCAGCCTGGGGTTGGCCATGGATGCAGCCATCTACTACGGCCGTCGCCGCGAGGGAGAGAAGCCCGGCGCCTCTGGCCTGGTGATCCCCGTCGAAGCAGAGGACACCTCCGCGCAGGCGTACGGCATGCTCATCAACCAGGTGCAGTCCCTCGCTACTGACTACGACATCGACGTGGACCAGCTCGGCCTCGTAGTCAACAAGTACGACTCGCGACGCGGCTACATCGCCACCTCCTCCCTCGAGAAATGGAGGAGTCTCGGGACACCGCCCGTCCTTGCGGTCATCGGCGACTTGAAAGAGCAGCGCGAAGCCGTCCGGCTCCAGAGAGCTCTCCTCGCCTACTCCCCCGAATCCGACCAGGCCCACCACATGCGTGAGATCGCTCGGAGGCTGACATGAGCAAAGCCGATGCCCTCGGCGGCTCCGCCACGTTCGACGCCGTTGCCCAGCCCATGAGTAGCCGCGCCGCAAGCTTCGCCGCGTTTGCCGGACAGGCCACGGCGGCCCCGGCCGCAGCCGCCACCCACAGCTCACTCCGGGTCGCTGTCGACCGGCTGGCACCGAACCCCTACAACCCCCGCGCCACCCTCGCGGCCGTAGAGGAGATGGCGGACAGCCTCACCAGCAAGGGCATCATCCAGCCGCTCACCATCGTCACACGCGAAGCATTCCTGGCAGCGCACCCCGACCACGCACAGGACCTCGCATCAGCCGAGTACGTCGTCGTCGACGGCAACCGCCGCCTCGCCGGCGCCCGGCTCGCCGGTCTCGACGAACTCCCGGTCCACATCGACGACGCGCTTGCCCACGACGCGGACACCTTGCTGGAGACTGCACTCATCGCAGCTGTCCAGCACGAAGACCTGGAACCGCTCGACGAGGCCAAAGCACTTGAGCGGCTCGTCCAGGTCCACGGCTCACAGCGCGCTGTAGCCCGGGCTTTGGGCAAGTCCAGCGGCTGGGTAACCCAGCGCCTGGCGCTGCTGAAGCTCACTCCGGAGCTCAAACAGGCCCTGGAAGACAAGGCACTCCCAGTCAAGATCGCCCGCACCGTCGGGCAGTTGCCTGAACAGCAGCAGCAGAGTGCCGCAGAAGAGGCACTCGCGCGGCGGGCCCAGCAGAAAAGCGAGTCCAGCCGGAAGCCGAAGGGTGCTTACCCGGTAAGCACCCCACCAACGGCCGCCGCCAAACGGCAAGGCGAGCCCGCGACCGCCGCCAGTGCGCAACAGGCGCAAGAGGACCTGGAGGCACTTGCCGCAGAGCTGAAGCGACGCCTCACGCCGCAGCAGATCGAGGAACTTGTTGAGAGACTCATCGGCTGACGGGTGCTTACCCGGTAAGCACCGAGCTCATCGGGGGCTGCAGCGGGGACACCCGGCTACAGCCCCTCCTGCGTTGAGCGACGCCTTTCGTCGCCCTGCTGTGCGCCGCACTCGGCGATCTGCCTGCCGATGAAGTGCCATGCAGGTTCTTGCTGGCCATCCGCGACGGGCCTGCCCATCAGACCTGCGAGCAGATCGAGGGCTTCCTGGTTGATGTACCGATCGGGGTCGGGGGACTGAAGGTGTCGACGCAGAAGATCCGCGTCCAGTCCCTGCTCTTGGAGGTATGCAGCGAGCGCGCCGACCAGCAAGAAGTTGTAGGCCAGGGCGTCCGTGAGGGCGTAGAGCACCAGACGGTGCCAATTCGCAGGCGATTCGATGTGCTGGCGCGCGACGCTTACAGCATCATCCAGGTGGCGTCGTTCCCAGTGAACGAAGTCTTGGACGAGAGCGATCAGCTCAGCTGGCACAACCTCCGCTTGTGCCTCTCCGCCCGGAATCCTGGTTGCGCTTCTGGCCTGCGGAGCAGGCGGGACAGCGTTGCGGATCTCCTGCAGCGCTGCGCGACGGTTCGTTCCCGTTAGGTCCTGCTGCCGACGAGCGGCGTTCTTACGTGCGTGGGATGCCATGACTGATCCTCGTGCGCGAGCCCATGACTCCACGCAGACTGTGGCTAACTACAACTCCTCTGCTGCGATGACGCGGCGCGTCTAGGGCCTACCCATCTCCCGGTCATGGGCCGACAGCTCTCAGCCAGGCGCCGTCGCGGCAGCTTCATGCGGCACCAGCCACCTCAACGATCCGATGTCCTGAAGGGTCACGGAACCCAAGAGGCCAGCGCGCCGACCACCCCATTGCGTTCCAGTCCACGTGCCAAAGCTCTCGGGGGCAGCCGAACCCGTCGAAGTAGTCGAAGTGAGGGCCTACCGCATGGGGGCATGGAGGATGATCGGGTCATGCCCAAGAAGCCGCCGCCTCCCACCTACGTCGACCAGCTGCTGTCGGAACTGACGGACATCGAGACCGCCTACGCCTCGATCCTGGACAACTCCCAGGTACGAGAGCGACAGCTGGACTTTGGAGACGTTCAGGTCTTCGGTCATCCGTGGGCCTGGGTGCCGAGCACTCCAGAGGCCGAGGCCAGCCGAATGGAACTCCTGCGGCAGGTACGCGACTGGGCGCCGCGGTTCCGGCTTCTCTTCCCTCACCCCACGCCAGCCGTGCAGCGCAGCATGGACGACGGTATTCGGCTGCTAGAGGACTGGCTCGTCCGCGAAGGCCGGGTGAAGAATCGTGCTCCCAAGGACATCACCGGAGCGGTGACGCAGCTGCAGGAAGCCACAGCTGCACTGCGTGACCTTGTTCAGCTGCTGCCACAGGACGACTGGCCGGTGCGGGTGGTCGTCGACACCAACGCCTTGATGGACGACCCCGACGTCACGGTCTACCAGGATGCCGTCGACAGCCCGCGCTACATGGTGCACCTCCTGCCCGTCGTACTGCGCGAGATCGACGACCTCAAGCGCAGCCACAGCCGCCCCGAGCGCAGGCAAGCCGCGAAGAAGGCTGACCGGAGGCTGAAGGCGATGCGCGACAACGGAGACGTCCGCAAGGGAGCTCGCGTCGCCGGCGACGTCTCCGCGGTCTTCGAGCACATCGAGCCCCGCGCCGACGGACTCCCCACCTGGCTGGACCTGGACGTCCCCGACGACCGCTTCATCGCCTCCACGCTGCTCCTGCAGTCCGCCCACCCCGGATCCAAGCTGTACGCCGCGACCAGCGACATCAACCTGCAGACCAAGCTCGCAGCGGTTGGCCTCCCCTACGTAGAAGGACCCGCCGCAACGTGAGCCGACGGCACGACCACCGGAACCTGCGTACCTCTATCAATGTCAGTGCTCTCCGCTAGGGTCGGCGCCCTATCGCTACGAGGATGGGAGCGTCTGTGACCGAGCACCTCTTCGACTCGCACGGGCAGTTCATCGCGTTCCGCCGCGACACCACCGACAAGTACGTGTTCACCGCGGACGGCCACCAGCTCGGCTGGCTCCCGTACGGGGACCTTGATGTCCACGACCACTCCACCGGCAACTACCTGGCGACCATCGTTGAGGACCGCCTGCTGGTCCTGCCGAACCGTCCTCCCCGCGGTCTTCCCGGCTTGCCTGGCCTTCCTGGTCTCCCGGGCCTCCCCGGACTGCCGGGCCTTCGAGGACCCATCACCCTCCCGGCAGGAGCGAAGGACCTCCCGAAGACCGCCACCACCCAGTTCCAGTACCTCTTCGATTCGTCGGGCGAATGGATCGCCTTCCGGATCGGCCGGTACGTCTGGGCTCCGGACTGCGAGTGGATCGGCTGGTGCCCCTACAACGACGAGAAGGTATTCACTCCGGACGGAACCTACCTCGCCTCGATCTTGGACACCGACCGGCTCGCCCGTGAGACACGAGCGCCGCGTTACGGGAGGGTCGGGCGACCGGGACGTCCTGGAAGGCCCGGACGTCCTGGACGGCCTGGGCGTCCTGGAAGGATCGCCCTACCCGTGGGCTGGCAGGAGCTTCATCGCGCGGGGTGAGCGTTCCGAGAGCCCTGCCCAAGCTGAAGCGGTCGTGGAGAAGCGGTCGTGGCGCAGCATTCGCACGGTCCGGGTCAAAGGCCGTAGCGGTCGTTCATCAGGTCGTTCCACCTCTGCACGCTGGGCAGGTCGTTGGCGCAGGAGGTGCAGTGTGGCAGGTAGTCGGTCCGGGTGGGGTACGGCACGTTCGAGCGGACGACGACAGCCAGGCGCAGCGTGAGGGGTCGGCCGCACAGCGGGCAGAGGTCTCCGTGCAACAGTTCGGTAGTCATGCGGCGGACTGTGCACAGGTCGACGGCTTACCGTCGCGGGCTGGCGTCGCGGCCCGCCTGGCGGGCGGGGCGGTAAAGATCTGGTGATGGCCTCCCGCCTGGCGGGACGTACCCGGGATCGCGCTTTTTCGCAGGTCAACGCCGGGGTTCCATGGGCCGGTGATCAGCAAAGCGGAGGTTCGTCCGGGGAGCGGGTGGCGCTATCTCTTCCGTGGCGTGATGGTGGGTGACGGCTACCGCGCTTCGGGTACGCCGCTGCGCGCCGCCCAGGACGAAGCCGGTGTCCCGCCCGGTGTGTGGAAGGGCCGGGGCTTGGCCGCGCTCGGGCTTAAGGCCGGGGACGTGGTGACCGAGCGGCAGGCCGAACTGCTCCTGGGTGAAGGCCGGCACCCCGATGCTGACCGGATCGAGCGCGAGCGCCTGGAGGCGGGTGACGATCCGGCGACGGCGCGGCGGGCGACCGTGCTGGGAAGGCCGATCGAGCACAACCGCTCGCCGAAGACCGAGAAGGCCAAGGAGCGCACTCCCTGGCTGGCCATGGACTTGGTGTTCCGGGCGCCGTCGACAGCACACATCGCGTGGGCGCTCGGGGACGACGAGACCCGCACGTTGCTGGAGCTGTGCCAGGACATCGCCAGGGACAAGACGCTGGCGTGGTTTGAGGATTCGGTTGCGGAGATCCGCTGGCGGAGCGGCGGCAAGATCCGCAAGCCGATCAGGGATGGGCTGATCGTCGCGGTGTTCCGGCACTACGAGTCGAGAGCTGCCGAGTCGAAGCCGCTTCTTCACGATCATGCGGTGGTGTCGATCCGCGTCCGGCGGCCGGACGACAAGGGGACGTGGGGCAACCTGTCGGCGGACTCGCTGATGGCCCACATCGTCGCCGCCGACACTCTCTACCTCCTGTACTTCATGGAGGAGGTGTCCGCCCGGCTCGGGTGGGCGTGGGAGCCGCGCGAGGTGACGCCCGGCCGCCGGCCGGTCATGGAGATCGCGGGCATCGACCAAAGGCTGATCGGCTGGCAGTCGACCCGCCGTCAGCAGATCGAGGACGCGCTGCCCGTCCTGACGGCCAAGTATGAGGAACGGCAGGGGCACGCGCCGGGGGAGCGGGCCTCCTACGCGCTGGCCTGTCAGGCCGCCGACCAGACGCGCCCGCCCAAGCGCACGGAGCTGCTGTCGCTGACCGAGCTGCGCGAGCGATGGCGCACCTCAGCAATCCGGGCGTTCGGCGCCTGCACCGTCTACCGGCTCGCGGAGCGAGCGCGGGCAGCAGCCGCGGCGGTATGGGCGCGGGTGCGGCCAGTGGTCGACATTGCCCTGGCGGCCGTTGACGTCGTCGCCGTGGTGTATGTGATGCGCGGCGTGTTCAAGCGCCACCACCTGCTCGCCGAAGCCCGCCGCTACCTCTCCTACGTCCTGCGCGGCCGGCCCCACCAGGCGGGCCTGGAGGAACAGATCGTGCAGACAGTCGTCGACGACTACACCCGCCCGGCCAGCCGGCGGATGATGACTGCCGACCTGCGCGCCCTGTACCCGCGCGACACCGAGGACCAGGCTGTGCTGCGCCCACTGACCCGGAAGCGGTCCGCGCCCCAGTACGAACGGGCCCGCCTCGCCGCCGGCGCCCTGGCCACCCGGGTCCATGCAACGCGGCGTGCGGAGCGCCTGAGCTCCCGCACCCGGCCGTACGCCGTCGCTGTGCCCGCCGCCTCGAGGTCGCACCCGCGGCCGTTCCACTCCGACCGGGAGGCCGGTCGCGTCCTGGAGCCGGAGACCGGCGTCGACACGGTGGAGCAGACCCGCCGGACCCTTGAGGCCGCCGCCGCCAAGCTCCAGGACGGCATCCGGGAGCGTGCCGTCGCCCACGGTCCCCGACCGCAGCCCGCCCCGGCGGCGGCCCCGTCGCCGCACACCCAGCAGCCCGGCACCCAGCACACGCCGGGCCGGACCACAGGAGGAGTCGCGTGAGCACCCCGGAAGAACAACCCAGCCTTGATGACGCCCTCGCCCGCGCCCGCGCAGCCGCCAAGGACATATCCGCCGCGCTCGATGAGGACCAGGTATCCGAGTCCGATGAGCCCCTGGGGTGGCAGCCGATCTGGAAGCGATCCCGGAAACCGAAGTCGAAGGCGGCGAAGAAGCAGGAGCTGCGCAAGCAGCGGCGGCGACTCCAGGACGCCGGGAAGCGCCGCCTCGCCGCCGCGCAGTCGCGCCGGCCCCGCTCCCGGCAGAACCGGATCGGCAACGCGGCCGCGCGCCGCGATGCCCGCGCCCTGTCCCGGGTACGGCACTCCACCGCCTGGCTGTGGTGACGATGCCGGGCATCGCCCACCGAGTGGAGCCCACGATGTTCCGCATCCAGTGGCGATGCACGACATCGGGTGGACTCCACCCGATGGGCTCCACCGAGTGGACTCCACTCCGGTGCGCGGATGACGATGCATGCCACGTGGTGCGCACCGCGATGTCCGCCACGGCATCCGGCGGCGCAACACCCGACGATGCCCGGCACCCTAGCGCGCGCCCGGTGCGCCGCACCCGACGTCCCGCACCGCACCGGTGCGCCCACCGCCGACCGCCCCCTTGACCAGGTGCGGCCGGTGGCGTGCGCTACCCCTTGACCAGGTCCGCCACCGAGGACGTTTTCCCTTGACACAGCCCCTTTCGGCTGGCGGTCAGGTCGTGGTCAAGGGGGTGTGTGATAGAGGAGCCCGCCCGGCCGTGGCGCGCGCCCGGTGCGGTACGGCGATGCCGATGGAACGCACCACGATGGGCGATGCGGTGCGTCGCGCGGCGGTGGCGCGCATCCGATGCGCCTACACGACGGTCAAGCGCACCGGATGCGAGCCGGCCGGTGCGGGGTGGGCATCGAGGGCCTGGCCCACACCGACGGCCTCCAACTGGCGCAGAGTGTCGGCGACGTCCTCGTGGTCCTCGGTGAGGAACTGCAAGGCGAAGTCGATGACGGAACGGGCGATGCCTTCCGCCGTGTCCGGCCCGGCCTGCGCCCAGGTCCGCATCGAGGTCACGAAGACGTGCCCGAGGGCCTCTAGAGCGAAGGTGTCCGCGCACGGCTCGCCCGCCTCCGGGCCGGGCAGCGCGGTGACGGGGACGACGATCCGTTCGACGACGTCGACGAGCAGCTCGGGCATCCGCGGCTCGCCGCTGGCGAACTCGCGGGCGGCTTCGAGGTCGTCGGCCTGCACGGCCCGGAGGTAGCTGAACGCGGAGATGGCCGCGTCCGGGGTCATCGGGGCGAGCGGCATGTTGGTGGTGGGCATGATGGCTCCTCAGGTACGGGGCCCCACGCCGATCGCGGCGGCCTCATAAGCGATCTTCAGAGCAGATGCCTGTGGATAGAGCCCGCGCACCGACGGTGAGCGGACTCGCCTGGCCGGCGCTCGCGTTGCCCCTTGGCCAGTTCCGCTACCTGCGACATTCGGCCCATTTAGGCAGAGGAGAAATCTCCGTCCCGCCACGCTGCGCGATGCCCCGGCGGCCGGGCTCCGGACTCCACTCGCCGTCTCGCTTCGGTCGACGGCCGCCTTGTCCGCGCGCTGCTCCCGACACCCCTGCTGAACCGCGGTCTTCTCAACTCGAAGCTGCAGACCTCTACCTGTAGCCAGGCGCCGGGGAGATGCCGCGCGCGGCAGGACGCGGCATCTCCCCGGCGCCCAGGTCAGCACGAAGAGACGGACGTGTGGACCAGGCGGAGCAGCTCGCGGACCAGCCCGCTGGCCAACGTGGCGGAAGCGGCGTAGAACGCCGCCTGCCCGAGGCCCTGGACAAGACGATGGCGGGCACGTCGCCGCTTCGGGACGGGGCGGTGCGTACGGTGGGACATGACGGTCTCCGTTCAGGGGATGAGTCGGCTGCCCCCGCACCGCGTGTTCCTGGCAGGGATACGGTGCGGGGCGCAGTCTCTGCTGACCCCAAGCCTTATGGCTGACGTCCGCTGAATGCAGCTCCCGAGGCTCGAATCTCGATGTAAGTTCGGCGCCATGAACGGGAATCGGGCCACCAAGTGGGTCGAGGGAACTTCGGCCGATCTGGTCGCCGACGCACACGCCCTGGGCGTGATGAAAGCCAGTCCCAGGATGGTGACCTCCTGGGTCGAGGACGGCATGCTCGCCAACCCCGAGCCGCGCAAGACCAGCGCGCACGGTAGCGATCCGCGAGTCTTCCCCCCGGAGCAACGCGAGTTGTTCACCAGACTTCTCGAAGCTCGAGAGCGTTCCCCGCTGGGGCGCATCCCGCAACGGTCGCTGATCCGTGTCGTGCTTTACCTATGGCTGATCGACGACAGGTGGCATGCGCTTGAGGGAGGTGCGGGCTTACGGACCCCGAGGCGATCTGATGGTCCTTACCCATTTTCCGCGCGAGGACAGACCCCCACGTGCGTAGGGAAGACGGCTTAGCACGCGTGGAGCCCTGCCATGATGCGAACGACCCACATGTGCATGGGGACAACGGGCCCGACAGTTCCTGAGGGAGTGGGAAGGCAGACCCCCACTTTTGCGGGGAGAGCAGCTCGCGCAGGCAGGCGTTGACGGCCAGGGACGACACACCCCAACCGCGCGGGGAACCCCTCACACGTGTGGGGAGCACTCCTCTCCGAGGGACGCGACCACCATCGCGGCGGAAAGACCCCTACATAAGTGGGGAATACCCGACCGCCACCCCGAAGATGCTCGTCAGCGAGGAGAGACCCCTACAAGTGTGGGGAGGGTATGCGGGCATCGACGTCACCGCCAGTACGGTGGACAGACCCCCACGTGTGTGGGGAAGACCGCAGAACCGTGTGGTCCAGACCGCGAGTGAACGACAGACCCCCACGTGCGTGGGGAAGACGGGGACCTGCGGCCCCGTGACTGGTTCGCACCGGACAGACCCTTACGTGCGTAGGGAAAACGACCGGGCGCTGGTGGCGGGCGTGGGAATGCTGGACAGACCCCCACGTGTGTGGGGAAGACACCTACGCCTCACTCGGAGTGCTCACCGAGGCGGACAGACCCCCACGTGTGTGGGGAAGACAGCGAGGCGATCGAAAGGGGCATCCTCGCGCCGACAGACCCCCACGTGTGTGGGGAAGACCCTTGCTCACCTGCGGTTCTAGAGACCGGTAGGGCATATTTCTGCTCACTTTACCTGAGCTGGCCCCGCTGGTGGAGCCGCCGCCTGGTGGGGGTTGTCATGGACGGTTCTGCTTGCACTGCCTGACTATGCGGTGGCCTGGTATTACCAGAAGCGCGGTCATTGTGGTGCGGGAGCGCCTCCTGCGGCCGCTGAACGGCCGCTGTGGGGTGGTCCCAGGGCTTGGCCCTCTCGCCGCTGGCGTTGCGGATCCTTTTCGCTCAGGAGACACCGGGCGGCAGCTGACGAGTGACGTCAGCGAGGAAGGAGCAATTACGTCACTTCGTGCCGTCGGCACACGCACCTGCGAGAATCCGCACGTGAGTTCCCTATCGCCCCGTAAGACGACCCAACTGTGTTCTGAGGCGGACTGCGGGCAGCCTGCCGCGTTCTCTACACGTACGAAGAGCACCTGGTGTGACGCCCACATCACGGAGATGCTGCGTGAGGGCGGCCTGGAACCGCTGGAGCCCTTCACGAAACCGAAGGCGTGGCGTCTGACCCGGTGCCTGGCATGCGGCTGCGAGGCGCACTATCGCTTCGAGTACACCCTGGAAAAGAACGCGTATGGGGAAGCGACGTGCCGGGCCTGCTACTGGCGGCAGTGGGCTCGGAAGGCTCGCCAGGCCATGGGCGCGTACGCCGACCTGAACCCGGTTCCGCAGGCCGAGGCGCGGGAGCACGCCGAAAAGAACGGATATGACTACCTCAGCGCACTGACCGCGCCCTCCTTCTCCGACGACCCGCACCATGTCCGGTGCCGCTACTGCGGCCGGTTGAGCGCCGCGAGGCTGGGGGACATCGGATTCGGCTGCCAGTGCCAGGTCAACCCTCGGCGTGAGCGGCAGACGACCAAGCCCGCCGGGTCCAAACAGCGTGACCTCCTCAAGGACAGCGAACTGCCCGTCCTCGACTGGTGGGACCACGAGCAGAACGACGCCGCCACCTGGGAGACCGTCACCGTCAAGGCCCGGCGGGAGGCGGCTTGGCGTTGCCCCGATTGCGGACTGCGGTTCAGGAAACGGGTCCTCGACATGGTCAACATGCGCGAGTGTCCGGAGTGCGAACCGAAGCGACGGGCTGAGTGGGAGGCGGAGCACGCGCGTTATCAGAGGACGCCGGTCGCGGACGTGCCCGAACTGCTCGCCGCTTGGGACGACGAGACGGATCTCCGGACCGTAATGGTCGCGGACTACCGGCACCGTCAGCTACGTTGCCCGCAAGGGCACCGCTGTCGCCAGTCTCCGCTCACGTATCTACGTAACGGCTGCCCGTCTTGCCGCGGCCAGGACACACGCGCGTCGCGTCTTGAGGCGATCGAGGTCGATCCTGAGGCCTTCGGACTCAACGCCGAGATCGCCGCACAGTGGCACCCGACCAAGAACGGCAAGACTCAACTGTCGAAGGTGTCGCCCGGTTCACGCAAGCTCGTGTGGTGGCGAGATGAAGACTGCGGCCACGAGTGGCAGGAGACACCGGCCCGTCGGGAACAGGGCCAGCGCCTGCGCTGCCCGGAGTGCCGCACGATCCTCGACTCGCTCGCCTACCACTTCCCTGATCTGGCGGCGGAGTGGTCGCCGGCCAATCCGCTGTCCGCGTGGCAGGTGCGCCCGACCGGCCAGACCTTGTTCACACCTGCCTGGATATGCTCTGCAAACCCAGATCACGCGTGGCAGGCTGCCCTGTCCTCACGGGCTAACGGCAGCGGCTGCCCCGAGTGCCGGGGACATGGCAAGTCCCGCATAGAGCTGGAACACTGGGCAGCCGCGGAGCGTGCCTTCGGCCGGGCATCGTCCGGCCAGTCAGTGCGGCACGAGGCATTCGCCCGGCGCGCGAGCTGGCTCGTCGACATCACGGTCGAGACGGCAGGGGGGCGGAAGCTCGCCATCGAGTACGACGGCTCCTACTGGCACGCGGACAAGGTTGACCTCGATATCGAGAAGTCCCGTGACCTACTGGCCGCCGGATACCTGGTGGCCAGGCTGCGAGAGTATCCATTGCCACCGCTGTCGATCGACGACCCGAACTACGCCGAGTTCGTCGTGTACTCGGCGCTGCCGAAGCCGGAAGAGACAATCGGGCGGGTGAACGACTGGGCAAGCAGGCAAGAGGAGAGGCCGGCGACCCAGCGCTGAGCCCTGCTGTGGTGGAGTTGACGGCAAGAGTCGTCAGACCCCGACGTGTGTGGAGAGCACCAACGTCAGCGACGCACGTTCTGACTTGGGAGGAGTGACCCCCACGCTTGTGGGGAGGGCGACCGCATCAAGGTTCGCCGCATGTACGAGAACGAACGACCCCCACATGTGTAGGGAAGACGGGGTCTGCACGTGGTCGGCATCCCAGACGTGGGCTACACCCCCACGCATGTGGGGAGTTCGCGCCGGGGACGAGGCTGAAGTAGACCAGCACTGACAGAACCCCACGTGTGTGGGGAAGACGTCGAGCGGACCTTCGGCAGTATCAACACCCTGGACAGACCCCCACGCACGTGGGGAAGAGACCGCTGACCCAGGAAAATCTGTTCGACGACGGGAGGCAAACCCTCACGCGTGTGGGAAAAACAGCATGGGCCGGTTCTCGTCCAGAGCGATCCGCGACAGACCCCCACGTATATGGGGAAGACGCATGTTCACGTCCTTGGTCGTGGGAGCGGGGCGACGGCCCCTCACGCATGCGGGAAGACTCGCTCCACAGCCCGGTCTGGGCGTCCGTACGGGAGAAGAAGCCTGCCGCCACTGCAAAGACTCTCACCACCGAAGGCTGACCCCCACGCACGTGGGGAGGGCACCCCGCTGGTATCCCGTCTTTCCCCGCGTGCTGGACAGACCCCCACGTGTGTGGGGAGCCAACGTGGGCTGGACCGGGTGTGCGCAATTCACCGACGAACCCCCACGTACGTGGGGAAGACGGCGACTACTTCTTCGGCAGCCGCGAGGAACTGGGCAGACCCCCACCTGTGTGGGGAGGGCCGCGCATCGCCCAGCTTGCCGCCCTGCTGTACGGCTGATCCCCGCGCGTGTGAGGAAACAGGGCCCTGAGCGGCCCGTGATGACCAGCAGGGGCGCACCCTCACGGGGGTGAGGAAACCGGCGAAATCCGAATCGCAGGCTACACCCTGCCTTGCCAGGGGCGTGTGCCGGGGAGGTGCTTTGCATGCGGCAGGATGGGTGTCAACGTCCCTGATTCCAGGGCTGACTGGCGCATGGCGGGAGCGGGCTGGTGGGGGTGCGGGAGGATGCCCGGCGTGGCGGGATCGATCTGACGCCGTGGGGGAAGTTCGACCGCGGTGCGTGGGCGGTGTATCCGCTGCTGTTTCATCTGCTGGATGTCGCGGCGCTCGCCGGTGTGGTCTGGGACCGGTACCTGACCCGCGGTCAGCGTCGGCTGATCGCTGCCGGGCTGGGGCTCACTCTGGCCGAGGCGCGCTGTCTGGTGATGTTCATCGCCGGCCTGCACGATCTCGGCAAGTTGTCGGCGTTCCAGGAACAGGAGGCGTATCCCTGGGCCCGGGTCAGCGACACCCTGCGCGCGGACATCCGTAACTGGCAGCGTATGCCGCACGAACGGGCGTCCATGCACAGTGTGCTGCACCTGCTGGCCGAGGCCGGCTACCCGGCAGACACCTCCGACAGCCCCGGAGTGCTCGTCGCTCAGATCCTGGGCGGTCACCACGGCCGATTCCTGCAGGTCGACATCGACGGCGCAGCCAAAGCCTCCCGGGTCAACCTCACCCTGGGCGGGCCGGCCTGGCAGGATCTGCGCCGCCACTACTTCGCTCTGCTGCGCTATCTGACCGGCGCCAGCGCGCTGCCCGCGGACGTGTCGGTGCCGGCGGCCGTGCTGATCACCGGAATCGGCATCATCGCGGACCGGCTGGCCAGCCAGCGCCACTACTGGCTGCCCAATGCCCAGGCGCCCGCCTTCAGCGCCGGCGAGCACTACGCACAGGCCGTGCGGGACGCCCCCGCCGTGGTCGAGGAGTCCGGGCTGACCCGCATCACCCTGCCGCAGGTGCCGTTCACTCAGGCACACGGCGGCCTGGAGCGGCCGAACGCCTTACAGGCCTCGGTGATCGGGCAACTCACTGCCGCGGTGGGGGAGAAGGGGCCCGGCATCCTGGTGGTCACCGACGCCACCGGCGGCGGAAAGAGCGTCACCGCGCTGGAAGCAGCACGGATTTTCAACGCCTCCGGGGACACGGCCGGCATCCTGTGGCTGCTGCCGACCATGGCCACCACCGACGCCGCCTACGACCTCCTCGAAGCGTATGTCGCGGCCCACCATCCCGAGCACGCCCCGGTCTCCCTGGTCCACAGCCACAGCTACGACAACACCGCCTACACCGACCACCGCCTGGCCGCCCACGAACCCTCCACCAGCGACGCCTACTGGCCCGACGCGGACGACGGCGACGATGGCGGGGGCAGGCCGGCTGCGGGGGAGCGGCCCGAAGAACGCGTGACGGTGCCCGACGGCTGGCTGCGCGGCTGGGACAGGGCCCTGCTGGCCCAGTTCACCGTCGCCACCCACGACCAGGCCCTCATGGCCGCCCTGCCGGTCCGCTTCAGCGCCCTGCGCCTGCTGGCCCTGTGCGGACGGACCGTCATCGTCGACGAAGTCCACGCCCTGCCCCCGTTCATGCGGCAGACACTGTCCCGACTGCTGCACTGGCTCGGCGCCCTGGGCTGCCCCGTGGTGCTGCTGTCCGCAACCCTGCCCGGCCACAGCAGCGAACAGCTCGTCCGCAGTTATCTCGACGGCGCCGGCCACCCGCACCCCGCAACAGCCCACCTGGACTGCCGGCCCTCCTACCCGGGCTGGCTCTACGCCGCCGCCTCGGACGCCTCCCTCACCCGCATCGACCCGGCCGCGGCCGAGGCCCATGCCGACGGTCACCGCCGCCGCGCCGAGCTCCGTCTCCACCCGGTGCGCCACTCCTCCTGCACCGACCCCGACGACACACCCGCCCGGGAGAGCCGCCTGGAGCGGATCACTCAGGAGATCGCCCCCGTCGCCCGAGCGGGCGGCTGCGCGGCGGTGTACTGCGCCACCATGGCCGACGCCCAGGCCACCTACACGCATCTGCGTACCGCCCTCGACTGGCCGGAGAGCGGCCCTGACGGCCAGCTGCTGCTGCTGCACGCCCGCCTGCCGGGCCACCAGCGCGAGGCCCTCACCCGCCGTATCCGCACCGCCCTGGCCTCAACTGGCGAGCGCCCCGGGCGGCTGGTGGTTGTCACCACCAGCCTGCTGGACATGAGCCTCGACATCGACGTCGACGTCATGGTCAGCGACCTGGCGCCCCTGCACACCCTCCTGCAACGCCTGGGCCGCCTGTGGCGCTTCGACCACATCGAGCGGCCCGCCTGGCTGTCCGGCGACCGCCCCCGCCTGATCGTCCTCGACCCCACCGACCATCGAGGCCGCACCCTCCTGCCGCCCGCCTGGCGCCCGTTGGACTCCCCGTTCCTGCCGCTCGCCACCGCCGCCTACCTCGCCCGACGGCCCGAGCAGCCGCTCACCCTGCCCGACGACGTGCTGCAGCTCGTGGAAGCCGTGCACGGCGACGCCGACGCCCTGGCCCGCACCGACGCCGCCCTGCGCCGTAGCCACACCCTGCACCAGGCCCGCACCCGCACCGAGGAACACCACAGTGCTCTGCACCTCGTGCCGGCCTGGCACGACACCCTCTCGCTGTCCGACCTGCACCGCCAGAACCTGCCCCCCCGGGAGACCGCCACCCGCCTGGGCGCCATGCCCCGCCGCCTCCTGCCCGTCTACCGCATGTCCGGTGGCCGCCTCACCTTGGACGCGGCCGGCACCCGGCCGCTGAACGAGCACCGCAAACCGACCACTGCTCAGATCCGCACGATCCTCCAGCACACCCTGCCCGTCCCTGCCGCCTGGGTCGCCGGCCGCATAAAAGACCATCGCATCCCCGATTCCTGGCGCAGCCACGCTCTCCTCGCCGACCTCGTCCTGCTCCCGCAGGACGCCGGCGATCCCTCCCGGCCGGTGCGCTTTGGCCGGCACCGTCTGCACTTCGACGGCGTCCTGGGCCTGGTCCACACCGAAGACTGAGCCGCTTTCCCGCCCCACACCGCCCGCCCGAACTCCCCTTACAGGCATCGCCTGTCCCGTGTTCCCTGGAGGTTGGGCGAGCCGCAGCACCGTGTCGTGGCCGCGCTGGGTGATGCGCTGTGGACGCAACGGTACGCATGCCGCCACCTTTGCAGGAGAGCCGGACCTCCCCCCGCCCGAGGCACGCAGCAGTGCGATGCCAGAAGACAGAAGGCCGCAAATTCCCATCTCAGGCCGCCATGGCTCTCATCCGATGCCACCCTGCGGGGCCCGGGACCAACAGGAACGCCTGACATCTGAGCGAGAACCGGCGGTGACATCGAAATGAGAAGTGACAGCCGTCGCCCAGCCGGCACCGATTGAGGAGTGCGATCCGGAAATAAATAAGCACACCGGTCGGTAATTTTCGGATGAACCATGTGGTTTAGAAGCTGCTTGTCTATAGCTAATATGGAAACGCGGGGCCGGATTGACGTTTGAGTCCGGTCTCGCGCGCCCTGTCTGCTGCGCTGTGTGCACCACACCCTTGGTGCGCCCGTGTTGCAAGGGTGGTGCGCCGGCGTGGCCTGACCCGGTCCGCGCCCTCACCGCCTGCCCTTTCCTCCTTTCCTTCTCTGTCGCCGAGTGAGCCCCTGGCGTCTTGGCCTGTACAGAATCCCCCGCTCCGGCGCGCGAGTCTTCCCGAGAATCCCCTCTTTCGTTCGCACCCGGCAATGGAGCCTGCGTGTCTTCCCCGCATTTTGAGACCGACAAAGAGCCGTGCATTCCCGTTCTCTTCCCGGACGGGTGCCAGGAGGAGCTGGGATGGCGTGACGTGCTGCTGCACGCCCACCTCATCAAGGATCTGGCACTGCCCGTGCCGCCAGCGGCATCTGCCGTCTTACGCCTGCTCGTTGTGATGGCCGCACGGGTCAGCGGCCTGGACGCACGAGGCGGAAGACGCATGACGGCACGTCAGTGGGCGGCTCGGCGCAGGGAGTTACTGGCGCGTCCCGCCGGGTTCGATCCCGACGCCGTTCATGCCTACTTCGACGCCTACATCTGGGACCTGTTCCACCCGGTGCGGCCGTTCCTGCAAGACCCGAGGCTGGCCAGGCAGTGCCCGCAACGCGCCGGCGTCAACAAGCTGGTCTTCGGCCGTCCCGAGGGCAACAACTTGTCCTGGTTGAGTCCGCATACGGACACCGACCCCCAGCCGGTGCCCAGCGCCCGGGCGCTGTGGCACATGCTCATCCACCACTACTACGGTGCAGCCGGCCAGTGGTCCGTGCGCACGGTTGGGGGCCGCTCCCTCAGCCGGGCGAAAGCCGGCCCACTGCGCTCGAGTCTGTCCTTCCACCCCCTGGGCCGCACCCTGTACGAGACCCTCCTGGCCGGCATACCCAAGCCCGACCCGTTGTGGCCGGACGCAGTGGACCACTGCCCGTGGGAGGAACCGCTGCCCCACCCCGACCCTGACGACGGTGACCCCGTCGAGGGCCCGGACCCCGATGCCGCGCCGCCGCCAGTGTCCTCGCCGGGCCGTCTGCTGACCGGCCGCTCGCGTCACGCCGTCCTTCTCATTCCGGCGCCGGACGGACGCCAGGTGGTCGACGCCTATCTGACCTGGGCCACCCAGAAGAAACTCCCGGCTCTTGACCCGTACCTCATCCATCACGTCCATGTGGACGAACCCCTCACCAAGCGCTTCAAAGCACGTCGCGCGGACGCCGACCGGGCCCTGTGGCGTGACCTGGACGCGCTGCTGCTGGCGGGTGACGAGGACGACCGCAAAGGCACACAGGCAAAGAGCGGCAAGGGCCGCTATACGGTCCAGCGCCCTGACGCCTTCACGACTCTCAATGACCTGCCCCCTGACCTGCGCGCCGCCCTGCGGGTGCGGGTCTACGGATTCGACCAGGACGGCAAGACCACCAACCGCACCTGGTACACGGCCCTGACCCCGCCGATCTGGCCGTGGATGCAGGAATGCGATCCGGCCGCGGCCGAGCGGGTCGCCGAATGCCGCAAGGCCGCCGAAGAGATCGGCGCCCACCTCGACCGCCTCTCCCAGGACGCCTGGAAGCAGACCACCAACTGCGGCAGCCCCCGCCGCCTGCCGTCCTGGACCCGCAGCGCCCGCGCCCTGTACTGGCCCCGCGCCGAGGCCACCTTCTGGAACCTGGTGAACGAACCCGCCCGCAGCGCCCGCGCGGCGTTCGCTGCGGACGCCATCGGCGCCCTGCGCACTGCCACCCGCCCGGCGATCGCCCAGCACTTCCGCGCCGCCGAAGCCGTCGCCACCGCCCTGGCCCAGCTGCGCATGCGCAGCCGCTGATCCTCCCTCACCACATCCTTCTGCCCTCTCCTGTCTTGCCGCCTTATCGGAGGCTGCCGCCCCTATGCCCGTCACCACCGTGCAACGCCGCGCCCACTACGACGACTTCGTCCGCCAGGTCATCACCCTGTGCGCGGTCAACGGCATCCGCGCCGACCTCAACTCGGGCTTCGGACGGCCCGTCGAGGAGTGCTCCCGGATGCCAGAGCACCTCACCCGGCACATCGCCGGCTTCGGAGCACGCCGCGCCCACTACACCGTGGCCTCACTCATCGCTCTGCACCGCGACCTGCCCCACGAACAAGGCCCCTACCGACCGGAGCAGCCCGTCCCTGGCAAGGACCAGGACGCCACCACCACACCGGCCGCGGGCACAGCTCCGGTGTCCGACCGGTCGGGTTCGGCAGCGGTGGCGAGCACGGCTGAGCGGCCCTGGCGCCGCCGTCCCGATCTCGGCACCCACCTCGCCATCGCCGTGGCCCGCTACGGCTTCAAAGAAGCCACCATGACCAACCGCGTCAAAACCCTCACTCGGCTCGACACCTCGCTGCTGCACCCGAGGCTGTGGACGCTGACCGGCCACCTGAACAGCCGCGGCGCCGCCCGCCTCGACTTCGCCGTCCTGCTGGAGGATCTGGCCTGGTGGGACGACGACCAGCTCGAGATAGCGGCCCGCTGGCGGGAGAACTACTTCCTCACCCTGCACACCCTGACGTCCAAGGAGCAGTGACATGGCCGCCTACGCGCCCGCCCGCTACGCCGACTTCCACATCCTGCACCCGCTGCCCGCCTCCCTCCTCAACCGGGGAGAGGACGACCTGCCCAAGACCGTGCTGCTGGGTGGCGTGGTCCGCGCGCTGGTGTCCTCGCAGTCCTGGAAGCGGGCCGTCCGCCTGCGCTTGGAGGACGTCCTGGACGAGCACGCCGCCCGCACGCGCATGCTGCCCCTGCGGGTGGGCGACGCCCTGCGTGCGGCCGGCTGGCCCACCGACCTGGCCAGTTTCGCCGGAACCCAGATCGTGCGCTCGGCCACCACGGAAGGCCTGAAGACCGAGGAAAACCAGCGAGGCATCACCTCGGCCACCCTCTACCTGCCGCGTGACGTCCTCGACGACCTCACCGACCTGTGCACCGAACACCGCCCGCAACTCGAAGAAGCCCTCGCCAAGGAAACCGCCGCGCAGACCGCCCAGGCCAGCGGCACCCGCAAGAAGGCCAAGGTGGAGGCCGTCTTGCCCACGCCCAGGGTTGCTTCCGTGATCCGCCGGCGCACCGCGACCATCAACCTCTTCGGACGCATGCTCGCCGAGGTGCCCGACGCCCACGTCGACGGTGCCGTGCAGATGGCACCCGCCTTCACCGTCCACCCCAGCTCACCCCAGCCCGACTACTTCACCGCCATGGAGGACTGGGCAGCCCCGAACGAGGCTGGTAGCGCCCACCTGCAGACCGCGTTCTTCACCACCGGCCTGCTCTACCGCTACGCCACGGTCAACCTCACCGAACTTACCCGCAACTTGAACGGTGACCACGAGCAGGCCCTGCACCTGCTGGGCCTGTTCGCCGACGCCTTCATCGACGTCATGCCCGGCGCGAAGAAGACCTCCACCGCTCCGCACACCTACCCTTACCTGGTCCACTACGCGATCCGTGACCGCCGCCCGGTCTCCTACGCCGGCGCGTTCGAACAGCCCGTCAAGCACGCCCCCGGCGGCGGCTACACCGCTCCCGCCATCACAGCCCTGTCCGAGCATGCCGCCGGGCTGAACCGGCTGCTGGGCACCCGCCGCCTCGTCGGCTGCGGCTACGCCACCCTGCACCCCGGCACCGTCGACCACCTCGGTACCGCGCACGCCGGCCTCGACGACTTCATCGACGCCCTCACCAAGGACGCGGCCCTGCCCACCGGGACCCTCGTATGAACGGCATCCTGCTGCGCCTGGCCGCACCGCTGATGTCGTTCGGAGAACACGCCGCCTTCCACTACCGCGACACCCTTCCCTTCCCCTCCCGCTCGGCCCTCATCGGCCTGTTCGCCGCCGCCGACGCACGCCCCCGCAGCGAAGCCCTCGCCCCTGACCCGGCCACCGGCCAAAACCCTTACACCGACCTGACGTTCACCGTCCGCATCGACCGCCCCGGCACCCGGCACACCGACTACCACACCGTCGGCGGCGGCCGCCCACACCGCCAGGGCCTGCGCACCAGCAGCGGCGCCTACCGCCCCCGCGAGAAGTCCACCCTCATCACCGAACGGGTCTACCTCGCCGACGCCGTCTTCACCCTCGCCGTCCAAGGACCCGACCCCTTCCTCAAACACCTCCTTAAGCGGCTCGAACAACCCGCATTCGGCCCCTACCTCGGCCGGCGCGCCTGCCTCCCCAACGAACCCCTCGTCCTCAGCGGCCCGCACCCCGACCCCATCGGTGAACTCCTCCACCATGTCCCGCTCAGCCTCACCGCACCACCCCGCGCAGGCCAGACCACCGTGCCCGTCGCCTTCGTCTGGGAACATCCGCCCCGCCACGTACCCGCCGCGCACAGCGAACGCGAAGTCGCCGACGTCCCCCACGACTTCACTCCCACACGGCGTTTCCACGCGATCCGCCGCACCTGGCACACCACCGAAGACCTGCCCGCCGCCCTGTACGCCCCGCCGCCCGCACTCACCGAACTGACCGCCTACATCCACCAGGACGCCACCCCGTGACCAGCCCGCTCACCGTCGCCCTCGCCACCACGGCGGCACTGACCCGCATCCGCCTCAACCGCCGCAGCCCGGCCGCCCGCCGTGACCTGGCCGACGCCGTCAGCCTGCACAAGAGCGTGATGCTCCTGGCCCCCGACGACCTCGGCGAAAACCCCCGGCAGCAGGCCGGTCTCCTCTTCCGCCTGGAAGACGCCACCGACGACACCCCGCCCACCCTGCTCGTCCAGTCCCACCAGCCGCCCGATCTCACCCGCCTGCCCCACCACTACGGCACCGCCGAAACCCGACCCCTGCACCCCATGTTCCAGGCCCTCGCCCCCGGCCGAGCGGTGCGCTACCGCATCACCGCCAACGCCAGCGCCGCCCGCCGCGTCCTGGACGACCACCGCCCCGTCGACAACAAACACGGCAGAAAAATCGTCGCCCTCTCCGGCGACGACGCCCTGGCCTGGTGGCAGCGCCGCGCCCACCAAGCCGGCCTCACCCTGGCCACCACCGACATCACCCCCGCCCGCTTCCCCCGCACACGCCGCCGCGCCGACAAGCCCGGCGAACAAGCTCCCTCTCCCGGCCCTATGCACGCACTGACCCGCTTCGACGGCCTGGCCACCATCACCGACCCCGACCAACTCAGCCACGCCCTGCTCACCGGCATCGGCCGCGGCAAGCCCTACGGCGCCGGCCTGCTCACCCTCGCCCCCGCCTGACCCGACGTCCACCCTTCCTAGGAAGCCCCCCGAACACCCGTGCCCACCACACCACCACCCGACGGCCCCTACGACCTCACCTCCCTGCGCGCCGCCGCCGTACGCCGACTGCTGCGACTGCGCGCCGCAGACCGCCTCGCTCACCACGACGTCCGCACCGTCGCCGCCGGGTTCGACGTCCACTGGCGCACGGTGCGCCGCTGGATGGACAACGCCGACGCCCACCACGGCGTCTACACCCCCCAAGGCCGCCGCCACTTCACCCTCACCCCGGCCATGCACGAAGCCCTGGCCCGATGGAACGGCAACGCGGCAGCCACCTACCGCGAACTCGTTGCCGACGGCATCCTCGGCAGCCCGCAGCCCCGCATATCCCCGGCAACCTTTTACCGCGCTGTAGGCCGGGACCTCACGCCCGGCCAGCGTGCCGCCCTCAGAGGGGGCGAATCCGCCCGCCGCCGACACGACGTGCACGCCCTGCGCCCGCACGGCAACCGCAACGACGTCTGGGAGACAGACCACGTCGAAGCCAGCGTCTTCGTCAACGTCGACGGACACCGCCGCAAACCCTGGATCACCTGGTTCATCGACCACACCACCGTCATCATCTGCGGGCTGGCCATCACCCCCCACCATCCCAGCCAGGACGCCATCCTGGCCGCCGCCCGCGACGCCATCCTCTGCACGGATCACCACCGGCCCTTCGGCGGCATCCCCCGCAAGATCCGCACCGACCGCGGCCGTGACTTCCTGGGCAAGTGCGTGGACGAGGCGTTCAAAAAATTCGGTACCGAACTGATCGTCCTGCCGCCCTACAGCCCCCACCTCAAAGGCACCGTCGAAGCCATCAACGGCGCCGCCAAGCACACGCTGTTCAAAGGACTGCCCGGCTACGCCCACACCCCCCGAAGCCGCCGCGACCGCCGCGGCCAACCCCTGTGGGCCCTGGACGAACTCCTCGACTACGAAACCTTCGTCACCGTCGTCCTGGACTGGGTGGACTGGTGGAACAACGACCACACCATCGCCCGCCTCCACCGGCGCACCCCCGCCCAGGCCTGGAACGCCGACCTCACCCCCATCGACACCCTCGACCCCGCAGATCTGCACACCTACACCCTCACCGACAGCGGCCCACCCCGAAAGATCACCAGCAAGGGCGTCCGCTGGAAGAGCGCCTACTACGTCGGCGACTGGATGCACGGCCACTCAAGCGCCGGCGAGATGGTCCGCCTGCGCCACGAACCCCACCACTACCACCGCGTCGAGCTCTACGACGCCGACACCCTCACCTACCGCGGCCCCGCCTTCCGCAGCGACGAGATGAGCCCCCGCCAAGCCCGCGCACTGCACAACGCCCGCCGACGCGAAGCCGACCGCTACGCCGCCAAAGCCCGCCGCGCCCGCAAGAACGCCACCCCCCGCTACGCCGCCACCAGCGTCGCCGCCGCGCCAGAACCCCTCAACCGACTCACCGCCAGCCAAGCAGCCGCCCAGCTACGCCAGTTGCAGACACCGGAAGGTCACCTGCAGGCCGAAACCCGGCCCGACCTCCTCAACCGGCCCCAACCCGACTCCACCCGCTGGACCAAGCCCCGACCCGACCCCAACCCCCAGGACACCGAGTGACCCACCCGACCACGCCCGAAAACCAGCCGACTGCCGACCCCAACTACCACTACATGGGCCTACCCGGCGCCCGCGCCATGCTGACCCAGGCCAGCGCAGAGACCTACGCCAACCTCGTCACCACCCTCAACGCCGACGCCAGCAAGGGCGCCATCATGTGCATCCACGGCGGCGTCGGACTGGGCAAGACCTTCGCCGTCAACAGCCACCTCGACGACCTCGCCCCCCACACAACCCTGCGCATCAAAGTCGGCTCCGCCAAAATCCAGGCCCTGCGCTCCGCCCTGTACAAAAGGCTCGACCTGCCCGGCGAGGCGCCCCTCAACAGCACCCGCTGCGAAACCATCCTCAAGGAAGCGCTGTCGGAAACCCCACGCGTGCTGGTCGTCGACGAAGCGCAGTGGCTGGACACCCGGGCCTTCGAATTCATCCGCGAGCTCTCGGACGACGAGGACACCCGCCTCGCCGTCGTCCTGGTCGGCGCCGAAACCTGCTACCAGAAGATCAAGAACCGTCCGGCGCTGGATTCCCGCATCCTCGTCTGGCAGCGCTACAAGCCCCTCACCCCGGCCGAAGTCCTCACCGTCATCCCCGAGTACCACCCGCTGTGGGCGGACGTACCCGCAGACGAACTGCTGTGGATCGACGACGTCGCCTGCCACGGCAACTTCCGCCAGTGGGCCAAAATCACCTACCTCCTCCGGGAACAGCACGGCGGCCCCGGCTCGCAGCGAGCCGGAAGCACGAGTCCGACTACCCCGCCCACTCCACACGGCGCCGCCACGCCGCTCCCTCCGTACAGCCGGGACCTCGTGCGCGCCGTCCTCAGCCGCATCGACCCCACCCAACGTCACACCGACTGAAGCGCCGCTCCGGCGGCTGGGCGCATCCGCACCGCCACTGGAGTTGGCGGTGCGGAGCAATGCTCAAGACTTGTGGATCAGCCTCGGGTTGCCGCGCGGAGGGCGTACCTTCCCGAATGATCCTGTGATGGTCATCGAGTAGGCCGACGTTGGCGCGTCGGTCGGGAAGGCACGCCCGTGCTCACGCTAGTCAACGAAGACGGAACGACACCACACGGCTCCCTGATTGACGAGATCGTCCGCGAGGGCGCACGGCGGATGCTGGCCGCCGCGCTGGAAGCCGAAGTCAACGCCTACATAGCCGAGTTGGCCGATCAACGGGACGAGTCCGGGCGGCGTCTGGTCGTGCGCAACGGCTACCACGAACCGAGAAGGGTCACCACAGCGGCCGGGGCGATCGAGGTCAAGGCTCCGCGGGTCAACGACAAACGCGTCGACGAGACGACCGGGGAGCGCAAGCGGTTCTCCTCGGCGATCCTGCCGCCCTGGGCCCGTAAGTCCCCGAAGATCAGCGAGGTGCTGCCCCTGCTGTACCTGCACGGCCTGTCGTCGGGTGACTTCGTGCCCGCTCTGGAGCAGTTCCTCGGCTCCTCCGCCGGCCTCTCGCCCGCCACGGTCACCCGGCTGACGACGCAGTGGCAGGCCGATCACAAGGCATTCGGCGAGCGCGACCTGTCGGCCACGGACTACGTCTACGTGTGGGCCGACGGCATCCACCTGCGGATCCGCCTGGCCGAGGCGAAGTCCTGCGTGCTCGTTGTCATGGGCGTGCGCGCGGACGGCACCAAGGAGCTGGTCGCGATGGCCGACGGCTACCGCGAGTCCGCTGAGTCCTGGGCCGACCTGCTGCGTGATTGCGCACGGCGCGGGATGCGCGCTCCGGTCCTCGCGGTCGGCGACGGAGCACTGGGCTTTTGGAAGGCCCTGGCGGAGGTGTTCCCCGAGGCCCGCCATCAGCGGTGCTGGGTTCATAAAAAGGCCAATGTGCTCAACGCGATACCGACGTCGGCCCAGCCCGGTGCGCGAAAGGCGCTCCAGGACATCTACAACGCGGAGGACCGCGACCACGCGGTCAAGGCCGTCGCGGCATTCGAGAAGACCTACGGCGCGAAGTGGCCCAAGGCCGTCAAGAAGATCACTGATGATGTCGACGAGCTGCTGGCGTTCTACGACTTCCCGGCCGAGCACTGGGTGCACCTGCGCACGACGAATCCCATCGAATCAACCTTCGCGACGGTGCGGCTGAGGACCAAGGTCACCAAGGGCGCCGGCAGCGTGGCCGCCGCGCTTGCCATGGTCTTCAAGCTCGTTGAGTCCGCCCAGGCGCGCTGGAGGGCGGTCAACGCGCCTCACCTCGTGGCCCTCGTCCGCGCCGGAGCCCGCTTCGAGCGCGGCGTCCTGGTCGAACGCGACGAGGCTCGCGCCGCCTGAACTGAATACGAGACGGGGTGCCGGGGACGGGGTATCACGGCTGAGGCCGGTGCGTCAGTGCTCCGTCGCGACAGGAGCTTCGGCGAACCACTCCCGACCCATCAACAGGCTGAAAACGGGAACCGGTAGGCGAGTCAGGATTCTCATCACGGGAGCCGCCCTGCCTGGCCCATCGATCTGAGAACGGTGCGCGGCCAGCGCTGCTTGCTTCTGCCGGGCGAACTTCCGCACGTCGATCCGGTGCGTGATGGCCGCGCGAGGGGTGTAGGCAGCCCGCATCGCTTGGGGGTCATAGCGGCGAAGGACACCCATCAGCTGGAGTGCATTCACGACTCTGGCGATCGGCTCGCGCGGCAACGTCGCCTCCAGCACTCGTGGGACGCCCGCCAACTGGGCGGCGCGCTTGCCGACCTCGTGCACTTTGACATGGTCGCGATGGCCGTAACCGCCGTTGGCGTCATAACTGAGCAGGAGATCCACCTTCTCCTCGCGCAGGATCACGGCCAGCCGCTTGGCGGCATCCTCAGTTTCCGCACGGACGAAGCGCGTGCGGTCCGGGGGGTCGGGATAGAGGATCGCGCCGTGGCCGCTGTCCGCGTAGCCCAGATGGACGACGCGATGGACGCCGAGCGCCTTCGCGCTCGCGCGCAGTTCGCCCAGTCGAGGCGTGTCGCCGTCTGATGCGGGGCCGATGAGCCCGTCACAGGCGACCACGATCACCACCCGGTGGCCGTCCGCGGCGGCGCCGGCCAGGACGCCGCCGGTCATCATGACCTCGTCATCGGGGTGGGCATGAAAGGCGAGGAGGGTTGCCATGGCGGACATCATGGCACCCGCGCCGCATCGGTTCCGTGGGCAGCGTGCGCGCGCTCGGTCACGGCAGAAAGGCGGGCCCCACGAGCCAGGCCCCCTTGGAAGAAGCACCCAGCCGAATCACGTGACTGATCCACAAGATTTGACAATTTCTCTAGCGGGTTGCAGCTGCTATCAGGTGCCCTGGAGTAGAGATAGTACGGAGAACGCGGCAAGTTGTTCCTGCCGCGGCCGTCTTTTCGGTTCAGCAGCCCGGGCAAGACGGCGCAGGGATGATGCCGCAGGGACTCCGCGGCTACGGCGCGAAGACGGCCCGCGCGGGAAGCTGCCACAGGACCTCGTCGGTGGTGCGGTCGTAAGTCCAAGCGGTCAGAGTGCGGATGGCCACCAGCCGGTCGAGAAGCTCTGCGATTTGGGCGGGGGAGTGCCCGCACATGCGGGCGAGGAGGTCCATGTCTGTGCCGTGGCGGGCGGGAAGGGCGCTCTGTGCGGCCACCGCCAGGGCAGTGAGCCGCAGAATGAGTGGTGCGGCGGCCGGCAGCACCATCGGCGAGGGGCGCAGTGCCCAGTGGGCGGCCTGACGGCGGGCGTTACGGCCAGGTGCCTGGTCCAGAACTGCCGGGTCAAGCACCTGCACGGTGACCGTCGCAGATCGCAGGTCGGGCGACGTCAGCCAGCCGGTCTGGATGAGTTCCTCCCACGCTTCCTGGTGTCCGTGCAGGCGCATGCCCCGCAACAGACCGGCTGGCAGCCGCACCTGGCCGCGGGTGTCACAGCGCAGGGCGCACTGCAGGGCCAGAAGACGGGCGGCGGGAGAGGTGAACCGGGGGAGCGCTGCGGCGAGATAGGTCAGCATCTCCTGTACTCGTACTCTTGCCCGCTCGTCGGACCTGTTCCCGAGTGTGTAAGGCGCGGGAGTCGACAGGCTGGCCGACGCAGGCGGCGGGGGCGGGCCGAACGATGTGGCGGGCACCACCGCGGTATTGCTGGTTGCCGCGGCGCAGGCCGCGCAGGTGTCGGCCAGCCGCCACCTGCGGCCGCTGCTATCGCGGGTGAGGGCGAGCAGCACGGGGCCCGAGCAGCCGCGGTGACGCGCGTGCCATGAGCAGCCCCGCTCCCTGCACTGGCAGGTCCGCAGGTGCACCGGTACCAGGTCGGTGCGGGCGTGGCGGGCCAGATGGGCCAGTGCGGCGGCTCGTGCAGAGTCGGCCTTCGGTGCCGGGGTGGGGGTGCTGCAATGGGTGCAGACGACGCTCGGCCCGCTTGCCCGCGAATGCAGCTCCACCGTCCAGACACGCCGCACCGCGGCATGCGCGCCACCGAGCCTCATGGGCTGGCCTTCCTCCCGTCTGCCCGCGCCGAGATGGGGGCTCATCGTCGAAAGGCCCCCGGGGATGGACGCACGGTAGTGCAGATCCCTGCACTGCGAATGCCGCCCCTCACCCCGAAACGGATAGTGCAGATCTCTGCACTGACAGGGCAGGGTCCTGCACCGTCGGATGGTGGAGTGACGATCTTGCCGCCCGACCCCGACTTCACCGCGCTGCGCGTCACGCTCGCGCGCCTGCGGGCCGAGCGCGGCTGGACCTTCGACGCACTCGCCGAGCGCAGTGGACTGGCCCGGCGCACCCTCATCGACCTCGAACACGGCCACACGACCGGCACCGTCACCACCTGGCACACCCTCGCCCACACCTTCGACGTGCCCATCGGGCACCTGCTGGGCACCCTCTGCGACGACCACACCCCGCCCGGCGCCGCCAGCTCCTGACACCCCACCCCGCACCACGTCGCGAATCACCCGATCGGGCAATCGGCCATAGAACAATCATCCGCAACACCGTTCAGGCGTGCGAGCTTGTTGGGCTGGCCGTGGGACATACCCGCCGACACGCAGCCCGCCCCCGCGTGTCGCCTGGCACGGTGCGCCCCATGCACCCCACCCCCTCCTCCACAGGCCGCTACTGGGACGGAAGCCCGCGCAGCAGCCGACACCCCCGCCCCCTGCGAGTGGCCCCCACCAGCCCCAGCCGACTGCTGCGCGCCGGCCACAGCAGCCGCTGCCACCGCTGCGGCCACCGCATCGATCTCTACCAGCGCGCCGACCACCGCACCGTCGCCCTGCACCCCGGCGAACTGGCCGTAACGCACATCCCCGAAACCTGCCGCTGGCACCTCAGCGGCGGCATCGCCTACCCGCACGGCGACGGCAGCGCCTGGTGCCGCATCCCCCACGCCGTCCTCTGCCCCGCCCAGCCCCCCGTTTGCCCCCTCAGCGCAAGCCTCGCGGCAGCCCGCCGGCAACTCGCCGTCCGCACCCGCCGCCTGATCGATACCAAAGCCTTCACCCCCGCCCCCGACCCCGCCGCAAGCCCCTCACCCCACACCCCCGCACAACCCAGCCACCCGATCGTGCAGATCCTCCTGGTCCGCTACCTCACCCCCAGCCCACTCAACGCCATCCAGTGCGTCGCACAGACCCGCCAGCGCCACCGCTGCCCCCAGCCCGTTCTCACACCCCAACAGCCCGCCGGACACTGGAGACTGATGCCGACCGGCCCCTGCCACGGCCAGCTCGCCCTGCCCGACACCCCCATGGCCGTCTACGACCTCAGCCACCTGCCCTACACAGAGCAACTGCGCTGGCGAGCCCAGCACTGCCCCGCACACGCCACCCCCCGCGGCGCGCCCGACCTGACCCTGGCCGACTGGCAGGCCTTCGACCCGCTCCTGCACGCCGCCCACATCAGCACCCGCCTCCCGCACCCTCCAGCCCCCCAGCGGCAAAGGCACTGACCATGCCGCACCACACCCGAACGCAGACCACACAGCGCTGCTCAACGTCGCCCTCCCACCCGCCCAACACGCCGCCCACAAAGCTCAAGCCCGCCACGCAGCCCAGACACCCGAGCGATTCCTCGAACTGGCCCTGCACCGAGCCCTGGCCGAACACACGGACCGAGAAACCGCCCGTCTCAATCGCGAGGTACACCAGCTACTGACCCACACCAGCCCCGCCTACCTCCTGTCCGCAGTCGGGCACGCCCTCGCCCGACTCCCCGAAAGCCCCACACCATGAAGCCCACCGACGAACAGACCGCCGCAGCCGACGCCTTCCACGCTGGAGACCACCTGGCCCTGCAGGCCGGCGCCGGCACCGGCAAAACCACCACCCTCGCCCTGCTCGCGCACACCACCAAACGCCGCGGCCGCTACCTCGCCTACAACCGCGCTATCGCACAAGACGCCACTGCCCGCTTCCCCAGCACCGTTCAGTGCAAGACCGCCCACGCCCTCGCCTACGCCGCCGTCGGCCACCGCTACACCAGCCGCCTCAGCGCACCCCGCCGCCCCGCCTGGCAGGCCGGCCAGGCCCTCGGCCTGACCAAAGCCGTCCGCATCGGCGACCGCGACGTCTCCCAACGCGCCCTATCCAACGCCGTCCTGTGCACCGTGACCCGCTTCTGCCATACGGCCGACGAGAAGATCACCCGCCACCACGTACCGAAGCTGCGCGGCCTGGAAGATACAGACCTCCACCGCGAACTCACCGCCCACATCGTTCCCTTCGCCCACAAAGCCTGGAACGACCTGCAACACCCCGACAACGGAGTCATGCGCTTCGACCACGACCACTACCTGAAAATCTGGGCCCTCACCCAGCCGACACTCAACACCGACTTCCTCCTCCTAGACGAGGCCCAGGACACCAACCCAGTCGTCGAACAGATCTTCCTCAACCAGCGCAGCCACGCCCAACTCGTCATGGTCGGCGACTCCGCCCAGGCCATCTACCACTGGCGCGGTGCCAAAGACGTCATGACCGGCTTCGACGGCACCCAACTCACCCTGTCCCAGTCCTTCCGCTTCGGCCCCCACCTCGCCCAGGAAGCCAACCGCTGGCTGCGCCTGGCCGACGCCCCCATCCGCCTCACCGGCACCCCTGCCGTGCCGACCGAAATCGGGCCTCTCACCAATCCAGACGTTGTCCTGTGCCGTACCAACGTCGGCGCCATGGCCTATGTGATGGTCCTCATGGCCGCGGGACATGACGTCGCTTTGGCCGGTGGGGGAGAAGGGCTGCGCGCCCTGGCTCAGGCAGCCCGCGACCTGAAAGAAGGCCGCCGCACCCACCATCCCGAACTGATCCTCTTCCCCTGCTGGGGCGATCTGCAGGACTACGCCGCCCACGACCCTGCCGGACGCGACCTGCAGCCGCTGGTCAACCTCATCGACACCCACGGCACCGACGCGATCCTCACTGCCGTCGCCCGGCTCGTTCCCGAACAGGCCGCCCACGTCACCATCTCCACCGCCCACAAGGCCAAGGGACGCGAATGGCCTTGTGTCCTGATCGCCGACGACTTCGCCCGCCCCAAGGAGCTCCAGCCGGGAGAACCGAGCGATCCCGTGATTCACCCCGAGCCGATCGACGACACCGAAGCCCGTCTGGCCTACGTAGCCGTCACTCGCACCCGCCAGCGTCTGGACCTTGGCGGCCTGTCCTGGATTCACGACACCCCTGGCATGACGACCCGCTGAAGATCGCGTTCAGGAGACGTGCCTCGTACGGGGTCCTCAACGGCACCGCCCGCTAGCGTGGGGCCTGTTGCGAAAGTCCGTACGGATGTGTACCTGTCCGCAGTGGTCGATCTCGACGACACGCGGCGCTCGGGTGTCGGAGGGCGTCCTGGCAGAGCCGGGCATCCCGGCGTTGAGAGACGGGCATCGCGCCGTCAGTGCCGTCGAGTAGTTTCTCTCCGTTCGGCCCGACAGGCGGGCCGCCGAACTGGGAGGACTCGTCGCCGTGAGCATCCACATGCACATGCGCGCCGTCGCGGAAGCCGAGATCCGGGACGACCACACCTGGCTTGCGGCGTTCATGTGGGAGGCTTGGGAGAACCACCCCGACGAGTACGCAGCGGGCATCGCCGAGTCGATCGACAAGGTCTGGGGCTCCGTCAATGACCTCTATGCCGCTGCCGGTGTCCTTGATGCGGATGCCGACGACTCTTGGGAGCTGCCGATTTACGGCGGGCGGCCGGTGGCACACGGCGCCGGTGCCGACCCCTCCAACCCGCCCCTGGGGATTCTGGAGCCGCCTGGGGTGTCACAGGCCGCAGGCTTCCTCGCACGTGTCTCGTTCGACGAGCTGTGGAACGTCGCCGGTGCCAAGCTCGTCTGGGCCGGCTGGGACGAGGCGCAGGTCAGGCAGAAGTTCCTTGACTATCACAAGGGCCTCCAAGGGTTCTATGGGCGGGCGGCTGCAGCAGGTCACGCCGTGGTCAGGGCGGTGTGGGCTTGAGACGTGGTCGCGTGCCGGTCACAGCCATTCGTTGATGGCGGCGACCAGCACTGTCGCTTCGTAGCCGACAGCAAGTTTGTCGTATCGCGTGGCGACGGCTCGGTGCCGCTTCAGCCGGTTGATGCCGCACTCGACGGCGTGCCGGGCCTTGTAGTCCTCCGGGTCGAACTTCGGTGGACGGCCGCCGCGGGAGCCGAGCTTCTTTCGGTTGCGGGCCTGGTCGACCTTGTCAGGGATGGTGCAGCGGATTCCACGTCTGCGCAGGTAAGCGCGATTTTTTCGGGAAGCATAGGCTTTGTCGGCGCGCACGCGATCGGGCCAAGTGCGCGGCCTGCCCGGCCGATGCGGGGCACGCGGACCTTGTCCAGGACGGGCTCGAACTGCGGGGAGTCGCCACGCTGTCCGGCTGTGACCACGATGGACATGGGCTTCTGTCCCTGCTCGGCGGCCAGGTGTAGCTTGGTGGTCAGGCCGCCGCGGGAGCGCCCGAGCCCATGGTCGTCCGGCTCGATGACGATGCCGCCGGGCGGTTCCTTTTGCAGATCCCCCTTTTCCTTGCCCCGGCCGCGTGCTGGTGGGCCCGGACGATGGTGGAGTCGACGTTGAGGTCCCAGGTGATCAGGTCCTGGCCGTCGGCCCGGGCCTGCAGCTCGGTAAAGACCCGCTGCCAGATACCGTCTCGCTGCCAGCGGCGAAACAGGTCGTACGCCCGGCCCCAGGGCCCGTACCGCTCTGGAACATCCTGGGCGTCCTGGTTCGGGTCCGCCACCGTATGCCGTCGATCAGTCGTCGCCGGGTCCATATCGTCGGCCGGCCCGGTTTTCTTGCCCTTCGGCAACAGCGGCTCCAGCACCGCCCACTGCGCATCCGTCAGATCTCCTCGCCCCACGAATCCAGATCATCGCATGCTCAAGATCCACTTTCGATACACGCCCTAGCGCCGTAAGCCTGGTCGTGGGGCGTCGTGAACACCGAGCGAGGCGGGAGGGTTCGGCATCCACCCTGCTCATCCGCCTAGCGGGCAAGCAGATCTAAGAACATGGGCCGCGGTGCCCAGCCCCACATCCGAGATGGAACCGACTCCTCGGCGACCTGCTTGGAGGGTGGACACCAAGCGAAGACTCGTCCGGTTGCCGTTTGCGGCGTGCGGTGTGCAGTTGTGATGATGTGCTGCATGTCTGAGCACGGGGGTGCGGTCGAGGGGCCGCAGAGGGTTCCACGGTCGCGGCTTGCGGACTACGCGGATATGGCTGACGCGTCGGCCGCTGCTGAGCCGGTGACGTCTTCACGTGAGCAGCGGGATACGCAGCAGGGAGAACATCCGCCCGTTCGGGAGCCTGTGCGCGAAGCTGCACGGGAGGTGCCCGAAATAGCGGAGCGCAGGCGGGAGTTCGCGGCGCTGCTCGGTGAGTTCCGCCGCACCCCCGTCCTTGTCCCGCTCGGCGACGGCCCCGGCCCGCACGAGGAACGCGGTCTGCTGACTGCGGACTTGGGTGGCATCCGTTTCATCCTGGCCTTCTCGGACGAGCAGGCGCTGGCCCGTTACGCGGTGGCACGCGGCGAGGCGGCGCGTGAGTGGACGTACCAGACGATCCTCGGCGCTCGTCTGCTGGATGTGGCCGTTCCTGCGGCCGGGGTGCCCTGCGGGGTGGCGCTGGACTGCGCGGACGGGGAGGAGGGCATGGTCTTCCCGCCGGTGCGCGGGATGGTGCCGGACGAGGCGGCACTTGACTTCGACATCGATGCCGACAGGGACGCGGGGGTGCGGCATGAGCGGTGACGGCAAGGACCTGAAGACCGAGGGGCTCGCGTTGATCGCCAAGGGTCTGACCGAGGCGCTGGGCGAGTTGAAGGAGCTGGGGATGGTGGGCGAGGCCGGGGCCGGGCGCGGCTTCGGCGACATCGCCCTGTCGGGGTTGGAGCTTGGCCACGACGGGTTGACGGGTGAGTTCGGGTCGTTCTGCGAGCGCTGGGAGTGGGGCGTGCGGTCGCTGATCAATGAGGGCAACGGTTTCGCCGTGAAGACGGGTCTGGCGGCCGGCACGTACTACGAGACCGACAAGTACGTCGAGGGCTCCTTCAAGGTCGTCGCGAACGCGGCCATCGGCAATCCGTACGCCTCCGAGGAGGACGTCGAGAAGATGGGCTGGGGCGACATCGCCAAGTCCGGTGTGTACGGCGGCAATGTGGACTACAGCAAGGAGTCCTTCGACCAGGCCATGGACAAGAGCGGGCAGGCTTGGAAGGACGCGGGCCGGGACGTGATGACTTCGCACACCATCGGGCCGGTGCCGGGCCTGAACCCGGAGGATATGCACGGCGCGTTCGGGGTGTCGGACGAGGAGTACAACCAGTACCTGGACGACACCTTCGGACCCTCTCCCGAGGCCCGCGCCAAGGCGGCCGAGCAGCAGGGCGGTGAGGGCTGATGGGACTGGGCGACGTCACCAACTCGCTCCTCGGCGGCGCGGAGAACCTCTACGACAAAGGCAAGAAGAAGCTCGGTGAGGCCGTCGACTACGGCACCGACAAGCTGGGCGGCGCGTTGGACCACGCCGGTCTGCACGACTGGGCCGACGGAGTGGAGGACTGGGGCGACGAGGTTGCCTCCGACCTGGGCGCCACCCCCGGAGAGCAGCAGCTTGGCCAGACCGAGGACGCCAACGAACTCGTCCACGGCAACCCCGACAAGATCCGCGAAAGTGCCAAGCATCTGCGGGACTTCCACGGCGCCTTCGACAAGGTTTCCTCGGGGCTGAAGAAGGTGGACTCCTCCGGCTGGCGGGGCGAGGGCGGCGACGCCTTCCGGGAGAAATTCGGCGTCCATCCCACCAAGTGGGCCCAGGCTGCCGAAGCCTGCGCATCGGCGGCGGGTGCCCTGGAGTCGTACGCGGACACCGTCAAGTGGGCGCAGGGGCAGGCCAAGGAGGCCATCGAGCTGTACAAGAAGGGCGTGACGGCTGCCCAGGACGCAGCCGACGCCTACAGCAAGAAGGTCGAGGCGTACAAGGCCAAACTCCGGGCGGACGAGGACCCGGGACCCAAGCCGGAACAGGACCACAACGCGGGGAAGGCCGACGCCAAGGCGGCCGCGCAGAAGCTCGCCGAAGCCCGCAAGCAGCGCAACACTGCCGCCTCCGCGGCGCAGAACAAGGTGAAGGCGGCTCTCGCGCACGCACCCGCCGAGCCCCCACCGCTGGAACGCCTGCGCAACGACTTCACCGACGGCTACCAGGCCGTCAACACCGAACTCACCCACGTCGTCGGCGGCGCCCTCAAGGGCACGGCCGGGCTGCTGAACTTCGCCCGCGGCCTGAACCCCATGGACCCCTACAACCTCACCCACCCGGCCGCCTACTTCCAGAACGTCAACATGACGCTCGCCGGCCTGGTCTCCACCGCCTCCCACCCCGAACGGGCTGTCCAGGCCGCCGTCGACGGCTTCAAGAAGGACCCCTCGGAGTTCGTCGGCCGCCTCATCCCCGAACTCATCGGCACCAAGGGCGCAGGGCTGGCGCGGGGCGGGCTGCGGCTCGCACTGAAGGAAGGAGTCGAGACAGGCGCCGAGAACGCCCTGCGTCGTGAAGCTCGCCAAGCAGCCTCGCAACGCCCCCATGCCACATCCCGGCAGCCCCCGGAGATGACCTGCGAAGAGGACCCGGTCGATGTCGCCACCGGCAGCGTGCTGCTCTCCCAAACGGACGTCAGCCTGCCGGCCGGGCTGCCACTCGTCTTCAAACGCGAGTTCTCCTCCACCTACCGCTCCGGACGGTGGTTCGGGCCCACCTGGTCCTCGACCATCGACCAACGCCTGGAGATCGACACCGAAGGCGTCGTCCTCGTCGGCGAAGACGGGCTCCTGCTGACCTACCCCCATCCCGCCCCGGGCGTACCGACCCTGCCTCGGCACGGCAGCGCCCGCTGGTCATTGGATCGCACCGATGACGGCTACCTGATCACCGACCCCGACACCGGCCGCCGACTGCACTTCGCCGACGCCGGCAACGACATCGCGCTGCTGGAACAGATCGACGACCGCAACGGCAACTGGATCCAGTTCGAATACGACGAGCACGGCGCTCCCCGTGCCCTGGCACACAGCGGCGGCTACCGCCTCGTGCTCCACAGCTCCGCAGGACGCATCCGCACGCTCGCCCTTGCCGGCGCGGCAGCAGACGGCGGCGACCAGGAGCTCCTGCGCTACGGCTACTCCGACGACGGGCACCTGACCGACGTCGTCAACTCCAGCGGCACACCCACACGGTTCGGATACGACGAACGCGGACGGATCGTGTCCTGGACCGACACCAACGGCCGCACCTTCACCTACGCCTACGACGAGCGAGACCGCTGCACCTACCAGTCCGGAGAAGCCGGACACGAACGCTCGGTCTTCACCTACACCGAGGAGCAAGAAGGGCAGCACACCACCACGATCACCGACTCGTTCGGCCACGACACCCGCTTCGTGATGAACCACCGCGACCAGGTGATCGCCCGCATCGCCCCCCTGGGGAACGTCACCCGCTTCGTCCGCGACCGCCACAACCGCCTGCGCCAGCACACCGACCCGCTCGGCCACACCATGAGCCTCGAGTACGACGCGGCCGGCCGGCTCATCACCGTGACCCGCCCCGACGGACGTGCGGCACGCGCCGAGTACAACCACCTTGGCCTGCCCGTGAAGGTGGTCAACCCGGACGGCACCATCATCCGGCGAACCTACGACGAACGCGGCAACTGCACCTCGGACACCAATCCCGCAGGGCAGACCACCCACTACGCCTATGACGAGGCGGGACGCCTCACCGCGGTCACCGACCCGATGGGCAACACCACCACCATCGACACCAACCCCGCCGGCCTGCCCGTCACGGTGACAGACCCGCTCGGCGCCATGACCCGCTACCAGCACGACGCCTTCGGCCGTATCACCGCTGTCACTGACCCGGCGGGAGCCGTGGCAGCGATGCAATGGACCCCCGAAGGCCACCTCGCCCGCTACACCGCCCCCGACGGCACCGTGGAGTCCTGGACCTACGACGGCGAAGGCAACTGCACCAGCCACACCGACCCCCTGGGCGGCGTCTCACGCTACGAGTACACGCACTTCGACCTGCTCATTGCACGCACCGGACCGGACGGCGGCCGCTACGAGTTCCTCCACGACACCGAGCTCCGCCTGACCGGCGTCGTCAACCCGCAGGGCCTGACGTGGAGATACGAGTACGACGCCGCGGGCAATCTGGCAGCCGAGACAGACTTCGACGGCCGCCGCCTCGCCTACACCCACGACGCGGCGGGCAACCTGCAATCGCGGACCGACGCGATGGGACAGGTCATCCGTTACCAACGGAACTTCCTCGGCCAGGTCACCCGCAAGGACGTCCAGGGCCACATCACCGAGTACGCCTACGACCTCACCGACCAACTGGCCTGGGCAACCAGCCCCGACTGCACCCTGACCCTGCTGCGCGACCGCTTCGGCCGCCTGCGCTCCGAAACCGTCAACGGACGCACCGTCTCCTACAGCTACGACCAGTGGGGCCGACTGAGTAGCCGCACCACACCGACCGGCGCCGTCACCACCTGGCGCTACGACGCAGCCGGGCGCCCGGCGCAGATGATCGCCGCAAGCCGCACCATCGAGTTCACCTATGACGCCGTGGGCCGGGAAGTCTCCCGCCGCATCGACAACAACCTGCACTGGTCAAACCAGTACGACCGAGCCGGACGGCTCACCGCCCAGACCATCGCGGCAAACAGCCGACCCCAGCCGATCCAGCAGCGCGGCTACTCCTACCGCGCCGACGGCAACCTCACCCACATCGACGACCCCTCCACCGGCCCACGCCACATCACCCTGGACCCTGCCGGCCGCGTCACCGCCATCCAAGCCGCCAACTGGACCGAGACCTACGCCTACGACGAAGCAGGCAACCAAGCCTTCGCCTCCTGGCCATCCAACCACCCCGGACACGAGGCCACCGGCACCCGCTCCTACACCGGCACCCGCCTCACCGACGCCGGCACCGTCCGCTACGAGCACGACGCCCTGGGCCGCGTCACCCTGCGACAAAAGACCCGGCTGTCCCGCAAGCCCGACACCTGGCGCTACCAATGGGACACCGAAGACCGCCTGACCTCAGTGATCACCCCCGACGGCACCCGCTGGAACTACACCTACGACCCCCTCGGCCGCCGCACCAGCAAACTCCGTCTCGCCACCGACGGCGAAACAGTCATCGAACGCACCGATTTCACCTGGGACGGCACCACCCTGTGCGAACAGACCACCGTCTCCGCACAAGCCCCCAACCCCGTCACCCTCACCTGGGACCACCACGGGCTCCACCCGATCACCCAAACAGAACGAATCACCAGCGCCAACGCTCCCCAGCACGAAATCGACGCCCGCTTCTTCGCCATCATCACCGACCTCGTCGGCACCCCCAGCGCCCTCGTCGACGAACGCGGAGACATCGCCTGGCAGACGCGACGCACGCTATGGGGAGCAACAGCATGGACTGCCAACAGCACGGCCTACACACCCCTGCGCTTCCCGGGACAGTACTTCGATCCGGAAACCGGCCTCCACTACAACCACTTCCGGCACTACGACCCCGAAACCGCCCGCTACCTCACCCTCGACCCACTCGGCCTCGCACCCGCCCCCAACCCCACCTCCTACGTCCTCAACCCCCACCTGTGGGCCGACCCCCTGGGCCTCACCCCCTGCCAGTCCGCAGCGCAAAACGCCAAGGACAACAACACCACCCCACTCGGCAAGGACATCCCCAAACGAGAAGAAGCCTCCGTCGGCAGCACCACCAACCACAACTACAAACAGACATTCTTCAACGAACACCCAGAACTCAAAGGCAAAGTAGTCGTCCACCACGCCATCGAACAACAAGTCCTCAAACGCTATCCCGGCCTGTTCAAAGCGGACGAAATACACTCCCTCGAAAACCTGCGAGGCATCCCCAAGGGCGACATCAACAGCAGAATCCACCTCAGTGAAATACGCGTCTCCTGGAACGAGTTCTACAGAACTCACCCCACCGCCACACGGCAGCAAATCCTCGATCACGTCACCAAAGTCGATGATATGCTGGGACACTGGTTCAGTCCCCGCATCAGGTAATACCACCAGTATTGGAGAAAAGGCGCCATGTGGCGAGAGCTCGCCTCAGAATACCCCGATGCCGACGTCGAGCTGCAAGACCCCGCAACTCCCGACGCCCTAGCCGCGATCGAGGAACAGCTCGGCCAGCCGCTCCCCGCTCCTTTGCGGGAACTCCTGACGGAGACTGACGGGATCGAAGCCAATTATGGCACCGAGGTGATCTGGACCGCCGAGAAGATCCTGGAAGAAAACCTGTCATTCCGTAGCAACGAGCAGTTCCGCGACCTGTACATGCCGTTCGACGCCCTCATGTTCTTCGGTGACAATGGCGGCGGCGATCAGTTCGCCTTTGTGCGCACACCGGCCCGAGATGAAATCTTCGTCTGGGACCACGAGACAGACAGTCGCACCTGGATCGCGCCATCCCTGGAGACCTACCTGCGCAGCACGCTCGCCAGCAACGGTGAAGACTGGTATCGCACTACGTGACCAGCGTCTGCGGTTTCCGTGCCATGCCTGGTGGACCAGGCTCTCCGCCACGCTCCCTCGACGTGGCCACGGCGCCCGTCGAGCGGCCGCCGACGGCACCATAGCCACGCCACAGAGAGTCAGCATCGAAGAGCTACTTCGCTCACGCGAGACCTTCGCAGAGTTCGTAACGGATCCACGAATACATCCTCTCCGCATCGGCAAGTCGGGCCAGACTGAGGGACCTCCTTCGCCATCTCGACATCGACCAGGACCACGGAGCACCCCCGCGTCGGCGGGGAGGATGAAGCCTGGCAATGAGAGGACCACCACGCCGTCGGAACACTCCTGCGTCGGCGGGGAGGACGCCGAGCCGCTCGCCGACGGCGCCCCCAAGGTCGGATCACCCCCGCGTCGGCGGGGAGGACGACCACAAGGGCAGCCAGTACCTGGACCTGCCCGGAACACCCCCGCGTCGGCGGGGAAGCCCCGTCCGTCTGAACGCCGGCTCCCGGTTCGGCGGAGCAACCCCGCGTCGGCGGGGAGGACATCACCTGCTTCTGTGACGTGCCGATCCTCAGCGGACCACCCCCGCGTCGGCGGGGAGGACCGGTGAAGCTGTTCCCGTCCGGTACGGAGGCGCGGACCACCCCCGCGTCGGCGGGGAGGACGACGGACAGATCGTCGTCCCGGACCTGAGCCTCGGAACACCCCCGCGTCGGCGGGGAGGACCGGATCGTCCAGGGCCCCGACGGCAACCTCTACGGAACACCCCCACGTCGGCGGGGAGGACATGCGCCGGTAACGGGAGATGGCCTCCTTGCTCGGAACACCCCCGCGACGGCGGGGAAGCGGGGTTCGGAACACCCCCGCGTCAGCGGGGAGGACAAGGCGCCCGCGATGGGGCCGGAGCCGACCAGCGGAACACCCCCGCGTCGGCGGAGAGGACGATTGGTCCCGCCCCATCGTCCCGGCAACCATTGGAACACCCCCGCGTCGGCGGGAAGGACCTTCAACGGGTCACCTCCAGCGACATCGTGACCGGAACACCCTCGCGTCGGCGGGAGGACGCGGGCTACTACGACCGGGCCACCTCGAGCGACGGAACACCACGCGTCGGCGGGGAGGACCGGCGGCCCAGGACGCCTTTGCCCTGGCCCTTCGGAGCACCCCCGCGTCGGCGGGGAGGACGACTTCTCGATCACGCTCAACGTGGTGGCGAACGGAGCACCCCCGCGTCGGCGGGGAGGACGCGGCCGGGGCCGGCGGGGAACCAGAGGACGGCGGAACACCCCCGCGTCGGCGGGGAGGACGGGATCGCGTATTTGGTCGAGTGCACCTCGTACGGAACACCCCCGCGTCGGCGGGGAGGACCGCACCAGCGGCACCGCGATCGCGCACCGCATCGGAACACCCCCGCGTCGGCGGGGAGGACCGGCTGCGCGAGTACTTCGCCGTCCCGGCTGACGGAACACCCCCGCGTCGGCGGGGAGGACCTAACGCTGGCCTGGGCCGAGCGGATCCTCGCCGGACCCCCGCGTCGGCGGGGAGGACGCCTTGGAGATGATCGCCTGAACGGTGACCTTCGGAACACCCCCGCGTCGGCGGGGAGGACGACCCCCAGGCGAACGCCAGCCGCCGTCTCGGCGGAACACCCCCGCGTCGGCGGGGAGGACGCGAGCTGGCTGGAGGCAGCGACCTCCCACAGCGGAACACCCCCGCGTCGGCGGGGAGGACCTGGAGTCGTCCGCGGTGATGCGGCCCGGGATCGGAGCACCCCCACGTCGGTGGGGAGGACATGCCCGCGAGGAGAGGCCACATGGCTCAGCCCGGAACACCCCCGCGTCGGCGGGGAAAACAGCTCGCGGGTCCGCAGAGCGTCCCGGACGGTCAGCAGCGCCCGGTGAACCGGCGCGCCCACCCCGACCAGAGGCCCGACCACGCCTGCTCAGGCCGTGGTCGGGGTGGACGGAAGCGCCCGGCCTGCGGTTCCATACCAGGCCGGATCTGCTGCTACTTGCCGAGCCAGTAGCACGCGTACATGAAGAGCACGATCAGCCCACCACACCCAAGGCAGGTTGAGACGGCTCCGACTAATTCCTGCAACGGGCGAAGGGCCACGCCAGGGCGCCGCGCGCCGCGACTGCCGCCGTCAGGAGGGAGCGGTGCGTCCGGCCTTTCGCCGTCACCGCCGTGGTGGCCGCCGCCATGATGTCCCCCGTGGTGGGCACCAACATGACCTCCGCCGTGGCCGCCACTGTGCCCTCCGGCCCCTCCGCCGTGTCCAGCATTCATGTGTTCCCCCTTCACCGTTTCCAGCATGCCCCCACCGTCGACGCCTTGCGAGGGAGGCCTGGCACGCACGGCACTGCGCTGGGGGGACCCGCTCTCCGTAAAGGAAGGACTGGCGCAGGCCCGGGGTGTCGCAACTGGTGAACGGAGCACCCCCGCGTCGGCTGGGAGGGCCGCTCCCACTCCGAGGACCGCTCCTCCACCAGCGGAGCACCCCCGCGTCGGCGGGGAGGACCTCGGCCAGCCCAACGTCGGGGCATGCACCGGCGGAGCACCCGGCGTCGGCGGGGAAGACGACGTGCGGAGGAGGATGCCGCCCCAGGCGAACGGAGCACCCCCGCGTCGGCGGGGAGGACCCCCGCCGGCACTTCGGCTGCGTCGGGCACGGCGGAACACCCCTGCGTCGGCGGGGAGGACTCGATCGACTCGCCGTACCCCTGCGCGTACACCGGAGCACCCCAGCGTCGGCGGGGAGGACCCCTTCGCGGACTGAGCTTCCCCGTCCAGCTTCGGAGCACCCCCGCGTCGGCGGGGAGGACCGCATGCCAGCGGATCACTTCCGGTTCGTCGACGGAACCCCCCCGCGTCGTCGGGGAGGACCGGCCGCCCGGGAGTCGCTCCATCGGGCAGTCGGCCATCAGGTGTCCTGCGGAGCACCCCCGCGTCGGCGGGGAGGACGTCGCGGCCGGGTCGGCGGAGCCGTTCAGGTCCGGAGCACCCCCGCGTCGGCGGGGAGGACTCCGACGACCAGGCCGACTTCGACCACCCCACCGGAACACCCCCGCGTCGGCGGGGAGGACCCGGCGCCGAAGATGACTGCCTGCGTGAGTCCCGGAACACCCCCGCGTCGGCGGGGAGAACTTCCTCAGTCACGCTCGCCACCACGCATCTCCCGGAACACCCCCGCGTCGGCAGGGAGGACGCGACCGAATACGCCACCCCCGAACCGGACGACGGAACACCCCCGCGTCGGCGGGGAGGACGGGCCCAGCTCCTCGTACAGCACGCGGCCCAGCGGAACACCCCCGCGTCGGCGAGGAGGACTGGTCGATGATCCGGTCGTCTATCGCGGTCGTCGGAGCACCCCCGCGTCGGCGGGGAGGACGCCGAGTCGACGTGGCGTGCGGCCAACCCGGGCGGAGCACCCCCGCGTCGGCGGGGAGGACCACTCGACGGGGTGATTCCGGGTCGCCTGCACCGGAGCACCCCCGCGTCGGCGGGGAGGACACGAAGCCACCGAAGCGGTTCAGGACGTACAGCGGAGCACCCCCGCGTCGGCGGGGAGGACCATCAGCCGAGGGAGAGGATGCCGGGGATGGCCTGAACACCCCCGCGCCGGCGGGGAGGACGCTGACGCCTCCGCAATCGCGTCGTTGAAAGACGGAACACCCCCGCGCCGGCGGGGAGGACTCGGTCGAGACGACGAACGCGCCGTTCTCCTCTGGAACACCCCCGCGTCGGCGGGGAGGACTCAACAGTGCCACGACGCAGGACCGGGCCGATCGGGCTCCCTTGTCAACGGGGAGGACGGAGTACTTCCCGCCCGGGCCCAGGGCGTCGATGGAACATCCCCGCGTCGGTGGAAAGGACGAGTACTGGCCCAACGACGACCTCCGTATCATCGGAGCACCCCCGCGTCGGCGGGGAGGACCGGCCCCCGAAGTGGATGACCGACGGTCAGGGCGGAACACGCCCGCGTCGGCGGGGAGGACGCCAGCAGCTGCTCGCGCTGGTCCAGCAGGCCCGGAGCACCCCCGCGTCGGCGGGGAGGACCGTACGCCGCTCTTCCCGGCGTCGAACGCCGGCGGAACACCCCCGCGTCGGCGGGGAGGACGGGGTGACGATGAATCCGAGGCCTCAGTAGGTCGGAATACCCCCGCGTCGGCGGGGAGGACACCGCGGTGTCGTCCAACGTCGGGTTGAGGATCGGATCACCCCCGCGTCGGCGGGGAGGACGTCGTCTCGACCACGTTTAGCCGCCAGACCTTCGGAACACCCCCGCGTCGGCGGGGAGGACGCGCCCAGCATGGGCCACGGACGCTCCTCCATCGGAACACCCCCGCGTCGGCGAGGAGGACTTCTCCTCCGCGATGCGTGCGGCCTTGTCGAACGGAACACTCCCGCGTCGGCGGGGAGGACATCACCCCGGTCATGCCCGCCCGCACCAACGGCGGAACACCCCCGCGTCGGCGGGGAGTAGTCGGAGTAGTCCACGGCGACAAACTCGGGGTCCGGTGCACCCCGCGTCGGCGGGGAGGACGAGCTGCCCAGGGCCTCGGAGGCGGACACGTACGAAACGCCCCCGCATCGGCGGGGAGGACGTGCGGATCACCGCGTCATCCCCGAAGGGGATCCGAACACCCCCGCGTCGGCGGTGAGGACGGGCTGAAGCGCGGCTCGAAGGCGCCGAAGTACGGAACAGCCCCACGTCGGCGGGGAAGACATGACGTTCGATTCCATCGCGGAGCCCGGGTACGGAACACCCCCGCGTCGGCGGGGAAGACTGCCCGCTCCTGGCCCACTGGGCACGCGTCCACGGAGCACCCCCTAGTCGGCGGGGAGGACTGGCCGAACGGGCCCTGGCCGAAGAAGCGATCGGGAACACCCCCACGTCGGCGGGGAGGACGTTTCGCCGACCGCGACGGCGGCGAAGGCCTGCGAGACACCCCCGCGTCGGCGGGGAGGACTACACGTCCCGTGATCTCCATGAAGTACGCCGCACAACACACCCCCGAGTCGGCGGGGAGGAGCCGTACATGGTGTCCCGACCGATGGTGTCCTTCGGAACACTCCCGCGTTGCCAGGGAGGGCCCAACCTCCTGGGCACCCGAGGCGCGCTATCGCGGAACACCCCCGCGTCGGCGGGGAGGGTGGTCTGACCGGGACGAACAACATCGTCGAGATTGGAACACCCCCGCGTCGGCGGGGAAGACCGGGAACCCGACGGCCAGCAGCGGCAGAAGTGCGGAACACCGCCGCGTCGGCGGGGAGGACCTCCGCAACGACTCCGCTGACGGCCGACGCTACGGAACACCCCCACGTCGGAGGGAAGACCACGTTACCTAGGCCGCCACGGCCCCCGTGTGGGAAGGACCCCCGCGTCGGCGGGGAGGACGACCTGTCTACGGGGTACGAGCCCCTGGTACTAGGAACGCCCCCGCGTCGGCGGGGAGGACACGACCGGGTCCGCGTCGATGAGCGGGGCACATCGGCGGGGAGGACGCCTCTGCCACCCGCCACTGCCCTCAGTGACGCGGAACACCCCCGCGTCGGCGGGGAGGACGACGGGGTCTACGTCCTGCACTGGCTGGACGACGGACCACCCCCGCGTCGGCGGGGAGGACGATCTCCAGCCGGCAGGCGGCCAACGCGTCACCGGAACACCCCCGCGTCGGCGGGGACGACGGTGTTCCGCTCGAAGAGTTGGCTCCGAAGTGCGGAACACCCCCGCGTCGGCGGGGACGACTCACCGATGACGGCGAGCACCGGGGTGAGCGCCGGAACACCCCCGCGTCGGCGGGGACGACTCATCACGTCAGACCAGGATGCGGTAACGGCCCGGAACACCCCCGCGTCGGCGGGGACGACCTGCACCGCGACCGCACCGGGTACTTCGGCGACGGAACACCCCCGCGTCGGCGGGGACGACGGCGACCCGGTGGGCGTGGGCGCGGCGTTCGGCGGAACACCCCCGCGTCGGCGGGGACGACGCCTCCAGGAACGCACCCTTCACCTTGCGGCCCGGAACACCCCCGCGTCGGCGGGGACGACCGCAACGTCAACGTCCGGGTGCGCTCCACGGGCGGAACACCCCCGCGTCGGCGGGGACGACCCGAATACGGGGAAGTCCGGCTGTAGTCCGATCGGAACACCCCCGCGTCGGCGGGGACGACGCCCTGTCCTCGGCCGCCGGGAAAGCCATCAACGGAACACCCCCGCGTCGGCGGGGACGACGACTCCGCCGCCAAGGCCGGCTACCCGACCGTCGGAACACCCCCGCGTCGGCGGGGAGGACAACGGCCGGCTGCTGCTCTACCAGTCACGGCACGGAACACCCCCGCGTCGGCGGGGAAGACGCAGGGCTCCTCGGGCAACGGCAATCGATCCACGGAGCACCCCCGCGTCGGCGGGGCAGACACGCCCGTGCGGCTACGGCCGAATCGCCTGAACGGAGCACCCTCGCGTCGGCGGGGAGGACACGGTCACCCGGTGGAAGTCGGTCCCGGCGTCCGGAGCACCCCCGCGTCGGCGGGGAGGACAAGCGACTCTGCGGCCGGAGCACCATGCACGGCGGAGCACCCCCGCGTCGGCGGGCAGGACCCATTCAGGTGGACATGGAGACCGCGGCGAACCGGAGCACCCCCGCGTCGGCGGGGAGGACAACAACGGGTCGCAGGACGGCGCCTCGTGGACGGGAGCACCCCCGCGTCGGCGGGGAGGACAGCTCGTTCGGGACCGCGCTGAGGCCCGTGAGCGGAGCACCCCCGCGTCGGCGGGGAAGACAGGAACTGGTCCTTCTCGGCGCACGTGGCGCCCGGAGCACCCCCGCGTCGGCGGGGAGGACGCCGCGTGCGCCCTGCTCGCGATGATCTACGCCGGAGCACCCCCGCGTCGGCGGGGAGGACCAACGAGTTGGGGGAGAGACACGATGGCGAATCGGAGCACCCCCGCGTCGGCGGGGAGGACACTTTCTGACCTGCGGTTCAGTGGGGGCTTTGCGCTTCTTTTGCTTTGGTGGCTGCGGTCATGTGATCAGGGTAGAGCTTCGTTTGCAGCGGTGGTGCAGGGCGGGGGTGGGCGGCTCGTCCTGAGTGAGTCTGGGCCCAGGCGCTGGCGCGGTGGGGGGCATTGTCGGTGGTGGGTGTTGTGATGGTCGGTGTTGGCTGGGGGCCATTCGTTTGGCTGGGGGGAGTGTTGTCAGTGTTGGATGAGTCGGCGTGGGGGAAGTCGCGGGGGCTGGATGGGGATGGTCCGCCGTATCCGTTGGTGCGGCATCTGCTGGATGCGGCGGCGATGGCCTTGCATCTGTGGGATGTGTATCTGTCGGCGAATCAGCGGCGCGCTGTCGCGGGCGGTTTGGGGTGTTCGCTTGAGCAGGCCCGTCGTGTGGTGGGGTTGTGTGCCGGTCTGCACGATATCGGGAAGGTCTCGGGCTTTCAGTTCTGCTCCCGCCATGGCAAGGCGCATCTGAGTGAGGCGTTCCTGGCGGACGTGGGGAAGATCGGCGTTGAGCGGGTCGGCCATGACGTCGCGGGTATGCAGGCCGCGTCCGCTGTCCTTGAGGCTCTCGGGTTCGAGGATGCTGGTGAGGGGTCTGCGGTGCGGCGGATCGCGGAGATCATCGGCGGTCACCACGGGCGGTTCCACCGCAATGACTACCGCCGTAACGCGCAGTGGGCGGTGCAGGAGCGGCTGGGGGGCCGGACGTGGGCTGTGCAGCGGGAGCTGCACGGGCAGGCGGTGCATCGGCTGCTGGGGGAGCCGAAGGTTCCGGACTCGTTCGGTGCGGGTGTGGCTGTGCTGGTCACGGGGGTGGTGATCCTGGCGGACTGGCTCGTGAGCCAGGCCGACTACGTCAGGGGCCGGCAGCAGGCGTGGGAGGGCTCGCTGGAGAGTCACTTCCGCCGCTCGCAGGCTGATGCGCCTGCTGTGTTGCGGGAGGCGGGGCTGGAGCCGGTGGAGCTGGCGTATCCGGGCTTCTCGGAGTCCTATGGGATCGATGGTGATCCCAATCCGTTGCAGCGGTCGGTGATGGAGGAACTCCCGGCTGCGGCGAAGGGCGGCCGCAAGGGCGGGATCATGCTGGTCACGGCTGCTCCGGGGGATGGCAAGAGCGAGACGGCGCTGGAGGCGGTGCGGGCGCTGTCGCAGGTCTTCCATACGCGGGGGTATGCCTTTGTGCTGCCGACGATGGCCACCAGTGATCAGATGTATGGCCGGGTGGCGGCCTCGCTGCGGCGGCAGGCAACGGACGGGGCCGGCCTGACCTTGCTGCACAGCATGGCCTGGCTGAACACCGCCTACGCGGACGACGAACTCGGCGGCGGGAGCGGGGTTCTGGTCTGTGATGGGGACGAGGGGCCGGGTGCGGCGCGGGCGGAGGCCGATCTGCGGCCGCGGCGCTGGCTGCGGGGGATGAAGCGGGCGCTGCTGGCGCAGTTCGCGGTCGGCACGGTGGACCAGGCGTTGATGTCGGTGCTGCCGGTGCGGCACAACGCGCTGCGCCTCCTCGGGCTGTCGGGCAAGGCGTTCATCGTCGATGAGGCGCACGCGTACGACCCGTACATGCAGGTGCTGCTGGGGCGGCTACTGAACTGGCTGGGGACGTTCGGGGTGCCGGTGGTGCTGTTGTCGGCGACGCTTCCGGTGTCGGTGAGCGACCGCCTGATCAAGGAGTACCTGCGGGGCGCAGGGCTGAAGGCCTCCGAGCTGAAGAAGCGGCAGTTCCAGGCGCCGTATCCGGGCTGGCTGTACGTGGACGCCGACACCGGCGCCAGCACACCGATATCCCAAGCGCGCCAGCGGGAGCAGGCTGCGGAGCGCAGCATGAACCTCCAGGTCCGCGTCGAGCCTGTATCGCACAGCGCGAAGGCGGGGGCACGGGGCCGGCTGGCGGTGATCGAGCGGCTGCTGGAGCCGGTCGCGGTGGGTGAGGGCGGCTGCGCTCTGGTGGTGTGCAATACGGTCGGCGAAGCCCAGCAGACCTATCTCCGGCTGCAGGAGCGCTACCCGTCGCTGGCCGGCGAGGAGCTGCTGCTGGTGCACGCCCGTTTTCCGGGGGATGTGCGCGAGGAGCGCACGGCGCTGGTGACCGGCGGGATGGGCCGCGGCGGGCCGCGACCCATCCGGCGGATCGTCGTGGCGACGCAGGTGGTGGAGCAGTCCCTGGACCTGGACGCGGACCTCGTCATCAGCGATCTGGCGCCGCTGGCGCTGCTGCTGCAGCGGGCGGGCCGGTGCTGGCGGCACGAGAACTGGTGGACCCAGCACGGTTACCCCGGCGGGCGTGGCCGGCCCGGCTGGGCCGATGCCCCGCGGCTGGTCGTGCTCGACCCGCTGGCCGGCGCAGGGAAGGTGCCCGTGCAGTGGGGCGAGGTCTACGCCGAGCACCTGCTGATCGAGACGGCCGAGGTGATGGCCGAGCTGGACGGGGAGACGATCGCCATTCCCGGCGACGTCCAGCAGCTGGTGGAGCGGGTGCACGGCGATCGGGCCGACCGCTTCGACTGGAACGATCCGGCGAAGTCGGCCGCCTGGAGCGCCTACCGGGGTGGGGAGATGGCGGCGCGCGGCATGGCGGACGTCGTGGTCGTGCCGCGGGCACGCAGCCTGTGGGAACTGCACGAGATGCACCACCTGGAAGGCGCCGAGGACGAGTGGGAGGCCGCCACCCGCCTGGGCGCCGACTCAGTGCGCCTGCTGTGCGTCCACCAGCAGCCCGACGGACGCGTGACCCTGGATGCGGCCGGCCAGGAAGACCTTCCCGCGGCGGACGCAGAGCCGACGGCATCCGATGTACGGCGCGTGATGCGGCGCACGATCCCGGTCCGCGCCGACTGGTTCACCGGCGCCGAAGCTGACGCCCACCAGCCGCCAGCCCCCTGGGCGGAGCACCCCATGCTCGGCGAGGTCTGCATCCTGCGCCAGCCCATGGTGGACGGGCTGGCCCAGGCCGTACAGGTGGGCAAGAAGACGCTGCGCTTGGATACCGAACTGGGTCTCGTCCGGCAGTGAAGGGGCCCAGACCCCCGCATCGGCGGGGAGTGTGCTTGACGTCAGAGCTGCCGGTGCCCATCCACTGAAACACCCCCACGTCGGCGGGGACGGTGAGGCCGGGCGATCGCCCGAGCCTCGGGGCTCACTATCGCACGGGAGCAGGGCCCTGGATCACCGCTACCACGATGAGGATCAGGATCCAGGTGACCGACCGGGGCCAGGTCACCTGCATGGCCAGCGTCGACTGTTCGAACTTCCACATGTTGCCTCCAGCTAAGGGCAGTTGGACGCGATCGCGGTCAAGGAGCCGCGAGACGCTGTCGGAGGACGGTACAGCTCCCCCACCGGCCGTGCAACTCAGGTGAGTTGATGCGGCAAAGTTGCCGATGCCCTTCCACCTTCAGACGAAGCTCGGTTAGCCTCCCTCTGTCAGTGGCGGCTGCTTGAATCACCACAACCGCCTCCTTCGGGTCGGGAGCATCACGACCCGAAGGGACTGACGTATCTCCCAGGCGACGTTGCGAGTTAGGGGGCCTGATGGGTGGGGGCTTTGACCTGCGGGATGAGCCGTGGGTGCCGGTCCGGCTGGTGTCGGGGGAGTCGGTCCGGGTCGGTTTCCGGGGGTTGTTCCGGCGGGCACATGAGATCGAGGATCTTGAGTTGCCGGTCGCGCCGGCGGCGTCGGGGCTGATGCGGATTCTCGCGGCGATGACGACACGGATCGCGCACCATACGGGTGTGCGGCTGGACGACGAGGACACCGCGGAGGAGATCGCTCAGTGGTACGCCCTGCGGCGATCCGTCCTGGGCGCGGGCCGCTTCGACCCGGACCAGGTAGACGCCTATTTCGACGAGCAGATCCCGGCGGGCCGGTTCGACCTGTTCGACGCCGAGCGGCCGTTTCTGCAGGATCCGCGGCTGGCCGCGGAGTGTGTCGACGGGCAGGGACGGCCGAACCCGTCGGGGGTGAACAAGCTTGTGCTGGGGCGTCCGACCGGGGTGAACGGTGCGGTGTTGTTCGGGCACTTTACCGACGTCGACCCCGTGCCCGTCGCGGCGGCGGACGCGGTCTGGCATCTGATCGCGCAGTTGTACTTCGGCCCGTCGGGGCAGTGCACGCCGCGGCGGATCACCCAGGTGCGGGCGGGCAGCGGGGATGCGGGTCCGCTGCGTAAGTCGATCTCCTACTTTCCGTGGGCGCCGGATCTGTTCACCACGCTGGTGCTGGCCGTACCGCGTCCGGGTGACCATGAGCCCGATACGGCGGACGCCTGCCCCTGGGAGGAGGACCTGCCCGACCCCCTGAGCCCGGTCCCTTCCCTGTCGTGGCCCCGGCGGATGCTGACGGGCCGTTTCCGTCACGCCGCGTTGCTGGTGCCGTCCGCGGACCGCCGGGAGGTGACCGACGGCTACCTCACGTGGTCCACGCACGAGACTCCCCATGAGGCCCGGGATCCGTTCGTCGTGCTGGACCGGCGCCGGGACGGCGGCCTGCAGGCGCGGGAGGCGGACGCCTCGCGCGCGCTGTGGCGGGACGTAGATGCGCTGCTGCTGATGGACAGCGCGCAGGACGCCCAGCGGCCCCGTGCTCTGGACGGTCTCCCGGACGGCTTGCGGGGCCGGCTGCGGGTGCGGGCCTACGGCTTCGACCAGGACGGGCAGCAAAAGGACAGCGGCTGGTTCCAGGCGACCACTCCGCCGGTCCTGCAGTGGCAGCAGGAGGCGGACCCGGAGATGGCGGCGCACGTGGAGCGCTGCCACCGGGCCGCGGAAGACGCCGGTGAGCGGCTGCAGTTCGCGGCGAAGGTCGCCTGGAAGCTTGCCACGGACGTGAATGCTGACGCCTCGGGCAAGGTGAAGATCGACCAGCGCAAGCCGGGACCGTGGGCGGCCGCGGCCACCGCCCGGTACTGGCCGGCGGCCGAGCGCGAGTTCTGGCGTCTGGTCCATGCGGGCGATGCGAGCGTGTGGCCGCAGCCGCCGTTCGTGACCGCTGCCCTGGCCGCCCTCGACGCTGCGATCGGCACGGTGAACCGGGCGGACATCCGCGTGGCGCGCGCCCGCAGCCGGGCCCGGGCCATCCTCCGCGGCCTGCTGCAGGCACTCACCACCGCCTGACCCGCCGCCCAACCCCCCTCTTTCACCAATCCGCCCCCTTCTCCAGGGATACGCCTATGTCTGATCAGGTAGCGGCGGCCGGCGCGCCGCCGAAGAACGGCTCCGAGCGGGCCTCGGACGCCTTCGTCACCTACATCCTCACCCTGTGCAAGGTCAAAAAGACACAGTCGGACCTGCGCACCGGGCTCGGCCTGCCGGTCGAGCGCTGCAACTACCTCCACCGCTACCTCGTGCCGCGGCTGCCCGAGCGGATGCATCCCGATGCCCGCCGCGCCCACTACGCGGTGGCCGCGCTGATCGCCGCGCGCCCGCGTGCCGCCCGCGAAGCCGACACCCAAGTAGCCGCCGGCGGGCAGCCGCATGCGCAGTGGTACCAGCGTGCCAACCTCGGCGCCTCGTTCGCCCAGGCGGTCAACAAGCAGGTCATCAAACCGGACTCCGCCGAGGGCGATCTGCACCTGATGGCCCGGCAGAGCAGCGGGGCCATCCATCCCCGGCTGCCGGCACTGACCCGGCACCTGCTCACCGGGGGCGTGGCCGTGGACTGGGCGGTGCTGCTGGAGGACCTCGCCTGGTGGAACCGCGACCGCGACCGGATCGCCACCCGCTGGCTGGAGGCCTACTTCCGCACCACCGCCCCCGAGCAGGACCCCGCTGCCGACTCGTCCCGTCTGACCGAGGAGAACTAAGTGTCCCTGTATCTCGACCTGTCGTGCCTGCAGTCGGTGCCGGCCGCCAACCTCAACCGCGACGACCTCGGCTCGCCCAAGCAGGTCCTGTACGGCGGTGCCTCCCGCATCCGCGTCTCCAGCCAGTCCTGGAAGCGCGTCATCCGCCAGGGCGTCGAGCGCGACCTCGGTGAGCGGGCCGCCCGCACCCGCATGGTCCCGGTGAAGGTCCGCCAGGCCCTTAAGCGGGCAGGCTGGGAGGAAGAGCTGGCCGCGTTCGCCGGGGCCCAGGTCGCTGCGAGCGCCGGAAAGAAGGGCATCGGCACGGAGAAGGCCGGCCACACCTCGGTGCTGCTGTTCCTGCCCGAGGCCGCCATCGACGAGCTTGCCGCCGTGTGCGAGGAGCACCGCAGCGAGCTGGACAAGGCCCAGGGCAAGAAGAACCCGGGGCAGCTGCTGCCGCCGTCCCGGATCGAGGAGATCCTCAAGCGGCGCACCGCCTCGATCAGCCTGCTGGGCCGGATGCTGGCTGAGCTGCCCGACGCCAACGTCGACGGCGCGGCCCAGGTCGCGCACGCCTTCACCACCCACGCCAGCGAGCCGCAGCGCGACTACTTCACCGCCGTCGACGACTGGCTCGGGGAAGCCGAGACCGGCAGCGGCCACCTGGACACCGCCGAGTTCAGCTCCGGCGTCTTCTACCGGTACGCCACCGTCAACGTCGCCGACCTGGTCAAAAATCTCGAGGGCGACCAGAAGGCGGCCCGCACCGTGCTGGCCTCGTTCGCCGAGCACTTCGTGATGTCTCTGCCCCAGGCCAAGAAGAACAGCACCGCCCCCCACACCCTGCCCGACCTGGCCTACCTGGCCGTGCGCCAGCACCGCCCCCTGTCCCTCGCCGCCGCCTTCGAGACACCGGTCACCGCGGACGCCACCGGCGGATACGCCAGGCCCTCCCGGCACGCCCTCGCCTCCTACACGGCCAATATCAACCGCCTCACCGGCGCCCGCCACCGCCCCTTCCACGGCCACGCCACCATCGCCCCCGACGAGCAGCTCACCGGACTCGGCACCGCCCACGACTCCTTCGACCAGCTGATCGAGGCCGCCGTGGAGGCAGCCCTGCCCCAGACGGGAGCGCAGCAGTGAGCGGTCTGCTGCTCCGCCTGGCCGGCCCGCTGCAGTCCTGGGGTGAGCGCTCCGCGTTCACCCCAGTCCGCGACAGCGCACCCTTCCCCACCCGCTCCGCACTGACCGGCATCCTGGCCGCAGCCGAGGGCCACGCCCGCAACGACGACGCCCTCGACGCCTACGACCGCCTTCAGTTCACCGTGCGGGTGGACCGGCCCGGCGTCCTCCTGGTCGACTACCACACCGCCGGCGGCGGCTTCCCCAAAGCACAGACCCCGGCCACCAGCGGCGGCAGCAACAAGGGCGCCGCCGTCATCACCCGCCGCCACTACCTCGCCGACGCCGTGTTCACCATCGCCGTCACCGGCCCCGAAAACGACACCGCGCGCATCGCCCACGCCCTTCAACACCCGCACTGGTCGCCCTACCTCGGACGCCGCTCCTGCGTGCCCGACGAGCCGTTCCTGCTGCGCGCCCACGTCGCCGACCCCGTCAACGAACTGCGCCACCGCGTGCCGCTCAGCCGCGAACCCGCCCGCTCCGCACCCGAGACGGTCCCGGTCACCTTCCTGTACGAGCAGGCCCCCGCTGCCGTGCCGGACACCGAGGTAGACACCCTGACCGCCAACGACTATCCGGTCAGCTTCGCCCAGCATCGACGCAGCTACCGCACCCGCCGCATCTACCGCGTCGAGCACCGCCTCGCCCACGCCCTGACCTGCCCCAGCCGGCAGCTGACGGACCAGCTGATCGCCTACTGCCTGGAGGAGAACGCCGCATGAGCCCCACCGCGGTGATCGCCCGCATCCGTCTCAACCCCTACAGCCGCACCGTCCAACGCGACCTCCGCGACGCCACCCAGATGCACCGCACCGTCATGCGGCTCGCCCCCGACAACCTCGGCACCTCCCCCCGCCGCACCGCCGGCCTGCTCTACCGCGTCGACGAAACCACCACCGCCAGCACCCTCCTCATCCAAGGCAGCACCCTCGACCCCTCCCGGCTGCCCGCTGACTACGGCCACGCCGACCTCAAAGATCTCACCCCCATGTTCACCGCCCTGCGCAAAGGCCTGCCGGTCAGCTACCGGGTCGTCCTCAACCCCGTCAAACGAAAACGCCTGCCGCTCGAGGACAAGGGCCAGCGCGGCCGTATTATCCCGCTGTCCGGACCGGATGCCGACCAGTGGTGGATGCAGCGCGCCGCCGACGCCGGTCTCCAACTCCACATCCTCACGCCCACTAACCTGGACGCAGCACGGCCGCGCGGCGCCGACGCCCCACCCATGCGACACAGCCTGATCCGCTACGACGGCACCGCCACCATCACCGACCCCGACGCCCTCACTCAAGCCATCCTCACGGGCATCGGACGCGGCAAGGCCTACGGCGCCGGCCTCCTCAGCCTCGCCCCAGCCCGAACCACGTGAGCGCACCCAGCAGTCCTCCCCGCCGACGCGGGGGTGTTCCGACCTCGGGGCCGAGGACGGTCACGTCGCCGTTGTCCTCCCTGCCGACGCGGGGGTGTTCCGGAACGTCTGGCGGAGTCTGAGACTTACTGACCGAGGCCCGCCGGTCCCCCTCCGCGCGGGCCTCATCCGTGCTCTGACCTGCGACGACGTCGTGTGCGAAGCCTAGGGGAACCGGCACAGTCACCTGTAGAGGGAGACAGCAAGAGCCTCCCTCACCCCAAGCACAGGGAGTGCGTTGCTCGCCTACCTCCTGGACCAGCTCCACACCGTCGCGTCGCAGCGAGCCCCACGCACCGAGGATCCCGGGACCGAAGATCACGGCTCCGGGATCTCACTGTCCGACGCCACGCCCAGTCGACGCCCAGCTCCCGCAGCGCGTCCCGCTGCTGCAGCAGGGCAGGTAAGGTTCACCCGATCATGACCGCCACCGCGACGAAGGCGATGCCCTGGAGGAGCTTGCCCAATAGGAACCAGCGGAACTCGGCGCGCGAGGTTCGCTCCTCAACCAGAGCAATCACCTCGTCGAGCACGCCCGAGTACGCGGCCAGGACGGCCGGGACAGCCTTGTCGGTCTGCCCCAGCCGGGTCCTGATCTCACGCAGCGGTGCGGTTTCAGCCTCCTCCAGGCCGATCAGCCGAAGCGCTTGCAGGAACTCCTCGAACCGGCCAGATTCGGTGAACTGGAGGGCTACGGCACCGCCGACGGCGGAGCCAGCCCGGAAGAGGAACCGCGGCCGGTTCTCGGCGGCGCCGGGCACCCCGGCGCCCGCCCGGGCCATGGCTTCCCCAGCCGCGATCCGCCGCAGATTGAGCAGGGCGCCCGTGTCCAAGCCCAACGCCTCGGCTAGCCGCGCGACCGTGTCCGCTCTGGGTACCGATCCCGCGAAGACGTTATGGATGGTGCCGCGGCTCACCCCTGCATGGCGGGCGAGCTGGGTCTTGTCCCATTTCTTGCTGTCCTGCTTGTCGGCCAGCTGCTTACGCAGCTCGCCGAGAGCTTCCTCAGGCCTAAGGTTCTCCGCGCTCACACGCCCCCCAGCGTCGGGTGATGACCAATGTCCAGGAGTACATAGCTTTGTTCAGATCAACCACGCGTGACATTGATTTCAGGAAAGTCGGTTACGTCAACGCCCCGACCTCTACTGGGAGATCGCCGTGAACCACGTCGTCGTGGTCTTGCTCACTGCCGCCCTCGTTGTCATGCTCGCCTTCTTAGTCGGCGCGACGGCGGGCGTGCTCGCCCGCCTCGACGGCGCCACCTACCCCGCTGCCTTCGCCCGCGCTGGCGCGGCCTTCGCCGCCGTCCTCGGTCTTGCCGCTGCCATCACCGGTGTGCTCGCCCAGATCCTCACCTGAGGCCGGCAGCAGCCCTGTTCCCGACTCGGCCCGGGATCGAGACCCTCGTCGGTTCGGGGCCGAACCGTCGTACGCCCTTCACGGCCCACCGCGGGACCAAGACTCCCGGAGCAGCCTGGCCCGTCGTTGTTACTGGTGCTGGGCTACCCCGCGGACACCGTCTGTGCTGCCCACTCCAGCCCGAGGCCGGCCAGCCGCTCCAGCTGTTCCCGGCTGAGCTTCGCTCGCCTCGTCTTGCTGTTCGCCAGAAACACCCCAAGGGGGGACTGCTGTCGGGCACGGTCTCACACCCCCGCTCAAAGCCCCCAGAAGCACCCCTGGGCGCCTTCCGCAGGCGCTTTTCAGGGGAGTGACGCCCAGGGCCGCAAGGCGCTCACGCTGCTGCCGCTGAAGCCACCGGCCCACGTCCGCGCCGCCGGCCGTGACACCGAAACGATGTTGCCTACCTCCGAGCCGAGGGCCACCAGCCGGGCCACACACGGGGACGAGAGTTCAGACCCACACGCACGAGACTCCGGACCGTCACGGCCCCGGCGTCTCGTACGGTGGCGCCGCGGCCGGACAGCGGCGATTACGCCCAGTCGATGCCCAGCTCCCGTAGCGCGTTCAGTTGTTCCTGGGTGAGCTTGTCGCGCCTCGACTTGGTGTTCGATGCCCATACGCCCAGCTTCACGGTCACTGGCTCGCCGTTGACCGTGATCTCTTCGCTGTGGCCCCTTGGCACCGGCCGGTCCGCGCCTTCCCGCTCCACCCACTGTGCGACGGCCGCCAGGCCCCGCTTGAACGCCTGCTGCGCCTTGCCCTGGCCCTTCGTCGTGCGCGAGGCCGCCGGGGCGGGGAGATGCGCCACATGTTCCGTGTCTTCGGCTTGTGCCCGGCTTGGCTGCGGACGCAGGCGCGCACCCAGGTCGCCACAGGCGGCCGCCACGCGAGAACCCTTATGCAGGAAGGCTGCAGCCGTCCCCTGAGTCCGTTGCAGGTTTCGAGATGACTCAAGGGCGAACAGGCAGGTTGATCACGACTCGATACGCGCCCTAGACGCAAAGAACAGGTCTGCGCTCAACGTGTGCCTGGGTACGTCATGATCTGACTCGCGTCGTGTCTCACGGATGGATGGCGATTGGAGCGAACCAGTCGTGAAGCGTGGACTCTGCCCCCTCCGGGAGATCGTTGACGAACACCACGGCCAAACCGTGCCGGGCTCGCGAACAGCATACGTAGAACAAGTTGCGCGACCGCTCGGTACGGTCGGGTTTGTCGGTGCCGGCGAGCATCTTGCCGATGTTGTACCTGTTCCAGGCGCTGTCGTCGACCACTACCACGACGTTCTCGAATTCGTCGCCTTTGACACCGTGCTGGGTTGAAAACGGGGTGAGTTCGTCGATGAAGTGGGTGACACTGATGACTTCCCGGTAGGAGACGGTACGGAGGTAGTTGGAGAAATCTGCTCGTCGCTGGCCGCGCTCGTCCAGGTCTGTTGCGGTTCTGCGGCGTTCAAGGTCTTTGAGCTTTCCTGGCATGGCGAGGAGATGACCGTCGGTCATCAGGTCAAGTACGTCGCCGATGGTGCCGGTTGTGCGTACGGCGTTGAGTGCACGGATGGCCTCGCTGAGGGCGCGTTTGTGGGCGTGGCGGGTGATCCGTGTCCGTCCTTCGTCCAGCAGGCTGGTCAGCTCGGCGAAGTCGTTGTCGCGGAAGGCTGTGCTCACGGCCTCGACCCTGGTGAGGTACTCGATGTAGGGCTCGTTGCGTGCCATGAGGTCGTCAGGGCCGTAGCGGCCAAGCTGTCTGTACTGGTCGAGGAGGTTGGCGTACTCCAGGGTGCCGGCGATTCTGCGGTGGGTGAGCAGGAGGTACTTGGTGTTCTCGCGCGTCCAGCCGTTTTGGGCGAGTGTCGCTTCGGCGGCGGTCAGCCGCTCAGGGCCGGCCGGGATGCCACTGCTGAGAAACAGGTAGACCTCACCGGTCTGCTGCTTGCCGACGGCGTCCTGGATGAGCTCGGGGCGCATTCGGTTGAGGACTTCGACGACGGGAGGGGAGCACCGGTAATTCTCGTGCTTGGTGATTTCGGTGAGGAGGCCGGGGCGTTTCACCGCTCCGACGCCGGACTCGTAGATCTTCTGCATGGAGTCGCCGAAGAGGCCGACTACGCACTTCTCATGGCCGGCGCCCGCTAGGTGGTCCAGCAGGAGCTGGATCGTCTTGGGTGAGGTGTCCTGGTACTCGTCGACGAAGATGACCGGGTATTTGCTGGCGATGATGCGTGTGAGCTTGGGGTGGGCTGTGACGAGGCGGAGCGACAGTGCAATGACGTCGTCGTGGGAGATGCGCCCCTCGCTCAGTCTGCGGCCGCGGTCGGAGTACTCGATGGCTGGGGGAGTGGTCACGTCATCGAGGTCTTCGGGCTTGGTCAGGTCCTTGTTGTAGTCGAGGATCTGCTGCCAGAGCTCACGCTGGTACGGCTGGATGGCACTCCAGAGGAACTCGTGGATGGTGCCGACGTCGACGAGGGGGTCCGCGGCGATGCGTTCGTGGATCTTCTTCTTGGCGACGTTCGTGTATGTGATGCAGGCGATCCGCCGACCGTGTGTCTCCAGGCCCGTGCGGTGGTGGTTCAGGAGGTGTTGCAGGGCGCGGACCAGAGTGGTCGTCTTGCCGGCGCCGGCCCCTGCCTCGACGAGGAAGCTGCGCCGGGCTTCCAGCTCGGTGGCGACGGCTTCCAGGGTGTCTAGGCGAGCCACTGCAGTCCTTCGACGATGTAGCGAGGAACAGCCCAGTCCTCCAGGAGCATGACGTCGAAGGCGAAGTCGGTTTTGTGGTCGCTGAGTTGCTGTGCGATGTCGTAGGCCTTGGCTTCGATGTCGTTGGCGGTGGGGTCGGCCCCGACCTCCTTGATGAAGGCGGCCTTCAGGGCGAGCTGGCGGAAGTCACGTGCGAGGGGTTCTGCGTTTGCAATGATGAAGGCGTCCTCGAAGCTCCGCGCGCACGCTCCCGATTCTCTCTCTGGGATCTGGTAGGCGACTCGGACGTGTCCCTGCTCCTTTTCGGCCGGGTCGGTGGCGACCAGCTCGGCGACACTGGACTTTGCGGGCAGCCAGTGCTTGAGCGTCGAGTTCGCGGTGACCGTCTGTCCCTGGCCGGGAGGGCAGGCCTTGCGGTGCTTGGGGCACACGGAGTCGATGTCGGTGACGACGAGAGTCTTGACGTTCAGGAAGGCGAGCAGTGCCCGGAAGCGGATGGCGTAGGCGTCGCCGACCTCGATGACCGATACGTACTGGTGCAGCAGTTCCTTGGCGCAGCGCCGGACCATCTCGGGCAGCAGGAGGCGTTCCGCGGTGCCCTCGATCAGGATCACCTTGTCGGCGAAGAACATGTCGCACCGATGCAGGACCATGTACTGACGCAGGAAGCGCAGGGTCTCGCCGCCCTGCGGGGTGGCCTTGACGTTGGCCTGGAAGGTCGATAGGTCCTTGACCGTGAGCTGCGGCTCGGAGCGGTCGAAGTAGCGCACGGTGTGGAAGCCGCTGCTGGCGACTATGTGGGAGGAATGTGTGGTGATGACCACCTGCACCTTCCATCCCGTCTTGCGGGCGATGAAGTCTTGGATGTTCTTGATGAACGTCTCTTGCATCTGGGGATGCAGATGGGCTTCCGGTTCCTCGATGAACAATACCTGGAGCGCCGGTTTGGGCATGGTGCGTTCGTAGGTCTGATGGAAACTGATGACCTGCAGGATTGTGAAGATCAGCTTGCTGTAGCCCAGCCCATTGTGGCCCTCGGGAAGGTGGAAGTCGTCGTCCCCGGACGGGTACTGGAGGCGGGTGCTGCCGCGGAGGATTCCTGAGGCCTCGATGAGGGAGACAATGCGGGGTTTTTGGACGGGGGTGATGGTGCCCACCCCGAAGGTGCGCAGGTCCTCGAAGATCGGGTCGAACAGCGTGGCGTAGTTGTCGTCGAGCTGCTGTGAGGCGGACGCCAGAGCGGTCTCGATCTGCTCGATGCTCTGGTGGCGGTCCTCGTGCCCGCTGTTGACCTTGTAGTAGGCCTCGAACGTCTTCGACAGGGTGCGGGCCTTGTCGCTCGGGGTGTCGTCCACCTTGGTCTGCGCGTAGACGAACTTGACCGACAGGATGGATTCGGCGGCCCCGCGCTTGATCTCTTTGCGGACGTGCTCGTCCAGCGGACTGACCGCTCGATAGGCCGGGGCGAAGTAATCCGAGAAGTTCTTGCGCAGCCACTTGATGCGATCGAACGGCTCCCGTCGGCTGGCCGACCAGTAGCTCTTGAGAAAGTCGTGGGGACGGGCAACCTCCAGCGCCGCTTCGATCCTGACCTCGAAGCAGGCATCGTCCAGGTCGAGGATCACACCCGTGAGCGGCGCGAGGTCGTCGTCTTCCGTGTACTCGATGGTGAGGACCAACCGGATGGCTGGGACGAGGTCGTACGCCTTGGCCAGTAGGTCCTCGCTGGTCTCCGTGTCGCCCCGGCCAGCTTGCGTCTGCGCCTCGCCGAAGATCTGGCGCGCCTGCTCGATGTCGGCTATACGGCAGGTGGAGAAGTCCTCCAGGACAAACCTGGTGTCCTCCTCACCGAAAAACTTCTCGAAGAGATTGACGAACGATGTCTTGCCGCTGTTGTTGCGTCCGACAATGAGGGTGGCCTTCGGATCAACCCGGACGTCCACCCTCTCGAGGGCGCGAAAGTTGATCACTTCGGCATGGGTCAGCTGCATCGCACTCCTGACATCGTCCCCAACCCCAGCTCCCGGGGGCGGCGTATGCCTGCGCCTGCCAAGAGTCAGAGCAGTATCTGATACCGAAGGGGCCGAAGGCGCCACATGGCTCAAAGTGATAAGTGATCTGACAAATTATATCAATTTCAATCTTTATTGATCGTTGGCGGTCGTCGATTCCATGGCGCCGGGCCCAGTGTCGATGTGGACGTGGTGCAGTGGCCGCAGGCGAGGGGGGCGAGCCGCTGCCGAAGCGAAGGGTGATCGCCGCGGCGCGGGCCCGTGGTCAGCAGGAGCCAGAATGACGGCCCGTCCTCGGACCCGAGAACGATGGACCCCCTGTTGAACGCGGCGTCGATCCGCGGGTCCTCCGGGTCGACACTCTCATCGTCTTCCCACGGCCACGTGGTACCGTGCTGCTCGCTCATGCTGGTGCCCCTCTCGGCGGTGCAGCCCGCCACCATCGGGCAGGCGGCGCCCATGACCGCAGAACCTGTCAGAACTTGGCGTACCGGATGTCCAGGCAGTCACTGCACATGTCGGCCAGATCGAGGTCGGCGGCCCGCTGGCAGGAGTCACATATCCCGCCGAGCGGGTGCGCACCCATGAGGCACAGCAGGACCTGCCCGTCGGGCACGTCGGCCGTCTGGGTCGGCACGACGCATGCCTGGGCCGTGGAGCACTCCGCGCACTCGTAGGCGGGCGGCTCGCCGCCTTCGGTGATCGCCGAGTAGAAGCTGCCCACACCGTAGGCGTCCACCACCTCCGCGACGTCGTCGTACGCCTTGCCGCACAGCAGGCATGCGACGGGCCGCACACCACCGTTGCCGGGCGTGACGAGTGCCGCGAAGTGGCCGCAGGACAGGCAACGCAACGTGTGCCCGCTGGCGGGCCCGAGGTTCTCGCCGAGCGGACCGAGGCGGCGATCGACCAGGCCGCGGATCTGGCCGACCAGCGGCCTGATGGTCTCCATCAGCTCCCAGGCGTCCGCCGCCGCGTCGCTGTCGTCGTGGGGCAGCAGCTCCTCGTCGATGAAGGTCAGCAGCAGGTCCAGGACAGGGATGGCCCGTGCCTCGACCGCGACGGCGGTGTCGGTGGCACCGAAGTGGGTCAGACGGTTCCGCAAATCGACCAGGGCCTTGAGGGCTGCGTCGTCCGGGGCGATCGGGTTTTTGATCTCCACGACGTCACGCAGGCGCTCCAGAGCACCCTTCGGGTTGACGCTTGAGAACTCACCCAGGCGGTGCTTCCGCGCGTCGAACTTCGCGGGGTTCAGCCAGACCTGGGCCGGATCGTGTAGTTCCAGACGTGCCTTGAACAGGGTCTCGGCCGCGAACTGCAGGTGCAGCACCGCGTACTTCAGTGCCCGGCCTTCTGGCTCGCCGGCCAGGGAGCTGACCGAACTGTGCAGGTAGTCCAAGCCGTTGATGATGACCGGGAAGTGCATGTCCCCACGGTTGCTCAATCCTGCCCCCTCACTGGCCGGTGGTGGTCCCCTTCCTGCCCTCACACGGGCCGCCCCCCTGCGGGGGAACCACCGCCACCCTACGAGACCCCTGGCGAGGGGCCTGGCGCCTGAGCACGGTGAAGGGTAGGACGCCAGCGAAAGCCCATCGCCGCGGCGGCGGCCTGCCCGGTCCGCGCGCCGCCGGGCCACGGCGGCGTGGGCGGTGCGCGGAGTACCGCGGCGAGGTCGCCCGCAGAAGTGGTCTAGGCGGGCCCGGGAGCGGGTACGGTCCGAGCATCGTCACCGTCGAGGGGGGCTCGGCATGGCTATTTCGGCATTCGGCGAGAGAAAGACAGCTGCCCAGTGGGCAGACGATGACCGGTGTGTGGTGTCAAAGGGCGTGCTGGAGCGAAGGATCTATGACGGATGGGAGCCTGAGAGGGCGATCACCACACCGTTCCGAGGTCCTGCCTGGCAGTCGGCGAGGCAAAGCACGCTGGAAGAGGACCGGGCCAAGCCTGCACAGCGCACGTTCATCCCCGCGGAGGCGTCGGTCACGCCGGAGAAGAAAAGGAAGAAGCCGCGGGTGAACGGGGCTCTGAAGAGGCTTGCCGAACCGGCGCCGGGCTGGCGTGATGCGGCACCCAGCAATGTGACGCAAGTCGACGGACAGAGCAGCAGCATCAGGACAGTCCGCGGCGGTCTGCCATCCCTAGGTAAGCGGCGCTGATCTCTGCCCCTGGTCCTGCAACGCAGACGCCGAACCGATCGCCCTGGGCAGCAGCGTGTACGTCGACGCAGTCATCGTTGTGCGACGGGACGACCTGCCTCCTTGGACGGATGCCGTGGCATCGGGCGACGCTTCTGCCTCGCCCGCCTGGCCACGGCCGACGATCCTGTGGTGGCCCGTACCTTCATGACTTGCCCAGCGCCGTCACCGCCCGCCTAGTTGCTGGTCGTCGGCACGGTGGGTGGCAGCGGTATGTCGTAGCGCCCGAAGAGCTCTCGGAAGAAGCCGGCGACGACGCGAGGTCCGCCACTGTGATCAAGCTCGTGACCGCCGAAGCGGTAGACCTCGTAGCCGGATAGCTTCAACTGCCGATCCTCCGACACCATCTGGGCATACAACTCGGGGTTCGCCTTGCTGTTGACCGAGTAATGTTGCTGGCCGTCGACCTCCAGGACCACGCGCACCCTGTGGGGCAGGAGCAGAAGGAAGTCCATACGCTGCCTCGCCAAAGGGCCAGGCGTGGCCCGGGCCGTCGCGGTGTAGGGGTCGTAGTGGAGATACACCTGAGGAATCAGGGCGGGCAGGGCAGGCCCTCCCTCTCGGAAGTACAGTGCTGCGTACGTGTGGAACAGGACCCTCTCCGGCGGGGAGGCAAGCGATTCTGCAAGCCGTTCACACAGATGCCCGGACGCGGCCGCCTGATCACCAGGCACGGCGGGGTTCGCCTCCTGCCACCAGCTCACAAGCTCTGCCCATGACAGGCCGGCGGCGCCGAGAGGCCGGGTGTACGTCAGGCAGTACTGGCCGTTGCGGACGATGTCGAGGCGGTTATTGACCGCGTCCAGTAGAACGATCTCAGGCTTGGGGCCGTTGGCGGCGAAGATCAGGTTCTTGAACTCTCCGTCGACGCCGGTCATACCCAAGGCCGCGAGAACCTGCTCCAGCTCCGGCGCTTCGTACTCGTCGAGGACCTTGCGCGCGACCGCGGTCAGCTCTGGCACGGCCAGCGGCCGTAGCCGATGCATGACGTAGCGGAACTTGCTCTTGAAAGCGTCACCCTCATCTCCTGGCGCCAGTCCGAGACGCACGCACTCGCCCGGGACCTCGTACGACTTCAACTCGGCGACGGCGCTGGCTATGGCGGAACGCAGCGTTTCAGGCTTGACCGCATCTCCCATGCCCCGAGGCTAATGGCCCGCACCGACACAAAGCAGTCAGCCCGACCAAGCCCTCCCCCTGCGTAAACGGCCGACTGCCCTGTCAGCTCGGGGCCCTGGTCGGCTCACCCCTCAGGCACGTGCGGGCAGGTCTCGCGCTGCTGATAGCTCCCTGGCACGCCCGCGCCGACAGCCGTCCAGAAGGCCCGGGAGTCCTGGAAATGGCCGCCCAGGGTGTGCCAGGACAGGCCGGGGTGCTCGAGGCGCAGTGCTTCCAGGCCTGCGGTGGCCAGCCCGCACCGCTGGTACTTCTCCATGGTGTAGGGCCACTCGACCCACCCGAGGCCGCAGCGGGCGCAGACGGTGTAGTCGACGGCGAAGGCGACGTCGTCGGCGAGGTTCGCGGCGCGCTCCCTCCAGCCGGGCCGCTCCAATGAGGGAGCGTCCTACCAAGAGCCATCCAACCGGATCACGGTCCAACCGAAAGGCCGCCGGCCCCATCGGCCGCCGCTGATCGCGCGTAAGAACCGCTCCCAGGGCGTGCCGTCAGGCGCCCACGCCACGTCCCGGGCCTGCGCGGCCAGCGCCATGGCCGCCTCCCGCTCCTCAACTTCTGCCATGCCGTCCACCCAGCCCAGACAGCCCGCTGCTTTCAACACCCACCCGCGCTCGACCGAGTGAGGACACCGGGTGCGATGTCGGGCAGGACGCCTTGGGGTTCGTCGGCGCGAGGTCCGCGAGTAGGCGATAGTGACGTTGCCAGTCCAGCGGCCACGGGCAGTTCAGTCGGGATCGATCAACGCAATGGCGTGCCGGTCGCAGATCCTCTGCCGCATGCACTACTCAGGGCTGTGGCCCTCAGAGAGCCCATGAGCCCACCAGGGGTGCCCGGGATACCGGAGCAAGGATCCGAGCCTGCTGTTACCCCAGAGGGGCATCTCGAACGTCTCGTAGGGCCCACTTCGCTGGAGCCACGGAGCCACGCGCCTGGCCTGCTCGACGCGTTCTGCCAGTGAGGCGGGAGGCGGCGTGAACGTGAGGAACTCTTCGGTGGAGAGAGGACGTGTTGCCTGGCTACGTAGAACGGTGAGCCGGGAGTCACTTTGCGTCGTGCTTGCGAGGACTCGTGTATCCCACGCGCACCCGACGCCTTCCACGCGCAGAGTGTCGTCCAGAACAGCCGGACCGCTGAGAATCCACCGAACCGTTGCCGCACACCAGACGTGGTCCCCGATGCGGTAGGCGCTCAGCTCACCAATGTCGTTGAAAGCGACGGAGGGTGCTCCTGTCCAACCCCTGACATGCACTGGCTCAGTGGTAACCGTTTCGAAGTCGCCGGTTTCGGCATCCCTAGCCAAGAACGCCATCGCGCCCTCGAACTTGGGCACAAGGCGGATGTAGACGTTGCTCGCCTCCGCCTCCATCTTCCGGGCCGCCTCAGCGCTGATCACCTCGAGGCTCTCTGGGCCCGAGAGGATCGCACGTACCTGCCCTTCATCGACCTTCGTCGGCACCGTGAACATCTTCACCACCTCACCGAGGGAGGTGAGGTGCACAAACCGGTCTTCGATGCCTTCCAAGTCCTTGTCCATCGGGGATGGGTAAGCCGTCCCGTCTCCGAAGTCCGCGGTGTTCTTGCTGACGAAGTAGACCGTCTCCTCGGGGTGTTCCCGCGCGTACTCGACGGCGGTCAGCCAGATCGCGGCGTCTCGACCACCCGTCTTCACCTGGTCACCGCGCTCGTTGACGACGATGGCTTTGCAGGGCGGGAGAACGTTCGACTCCCGGAACGTCGCCTCACGCAGGGCGGCCTCACTCGTCTGGATCTCGTCGACGATCTCCAGGTACTGCTCCCGCCAATGCTGCTGGAAGCGCTCCAGGTCGAGCGACGGGAGCAGGCCGTCGACCTGCCACGGCGTGGCTTTGCTAAAGCTCTCCCAGGCTCGTACGGCTGCCTCGTGCTTCTCCCGGTACGGCACTGCCCGGTGTGACGCCAGTTCCTCCAGCACGACCCACGGCACGCCAACGGATTCGACCCCTGCGGCGCGGATCGTCTTGAGGAGGTCCGAGCTGACGCTGTCGAGCTTGAAGCCCCGCAGAATGTTCGTGTCCAAGATGATCAAGGCAGGTGGCCCCCCGTCCCCTCCGGTGCTGAGTACCGCCCAAGGGTTTCAGGAAGTCGGGCACCCGTGGAGGGAATTTGGACCACAGCCGGACATGCACGAACGCCACGCCCCGATGCCCGCGACGCCGTACCCGAGCGGGATTACAGCGTGCACGGCCTGGTCCTCGCCCAAGAGCGCCCGACCCCACCGCGAACGTCATACGCCTTGCTGCTGGCGGCGTCGGTCGGCGATGCGGCAGATCAGCGACGAGGTCGTCTCCCGCCGCAGGGAAGCGGTCCGCAGGAGGACGGGGCTACGGGTCACTTCACCAGGTCTCGTGGTCGCCGGCCCGGCGGACATCTTCGCAAAAAACCCAATCCGCGGGGCTGCAGTATGCCGGTCGATCAGTCCGGTGTCGGTGAGAGTTGCGGTTTTGCTTCTGCCGGGCAAGAACGCGCTTGGTACGTACTGCGTACGCTGAATGTACGCTTCAGAGCACGGTCGCTGCGCCCGGGCAACTGATGCTCCACGGCTGTCAGGCCCACTCCATACCGAGCTCCCGCAGCGCGGTGAGCTGTTCGGCGTCGAGTTTGTCGCGCCGGGTTTTGGTGTTGCTGTACCAGATGCCGAGCTTGGTCTCGGTGCCGTCGGGCAAGGTCTCCACCGCCTTCCGGGGTACGGGCCGCTGGCCTTCCCGTTCGACCCACTGCGTGAGGGCTGCGAGTCCGCGCTGGAACGCCGCCTGTGCCTTGCTCCCGGCCTTCCCTGGGCCCTTCGTCGCGCTCGTGGCGGCGGAGGCCGGGGACGGCGTCTCCACCGGTGTCACGCCCAGTCGGGTCAGTCGTTCCTGCTGCTCGGGCGACAGCAGTTTCCAGGTGCCGGGCTGTTTCTGCCGCTTAAGCCATCGTCCGAGGTCGTCGTTGTCGTGGATGACGCCGGGGGCGATGTCGGGGAGCTGGCCGTCCGGCTCGTCGGCGGCGAGGTCGGCGAGGACGCGGTGGTGGCGTTGCCAGTCCAAGGGCCAGGGGCAGTTCCAGTCCTCGTCGATCCCGGTCAGCTGCCCTGCGCGCTGCTCCGCTCGGTCGGGGTCTTTGCCGAGGCCGTGGGGGCGGCGGAGGTTGGCGATCAGTTGTCCGATCGCGACCGGTTGTCCGTCGGGGTCGTCCCAGACGGCGTTCTGCCGCGGGGCGAGGTGCCCCATGGCGCGCCGGTATGACCGGAGGGTGGCGAGTTTGTTCTCCCAGGCTTGGTCGCCGGGTTCCCACACCATCCCGGCCTCGGGGGCGTCGAGCAGTTCCTTGCGGTGGGGGTCGAGCTCGCCTGCCCGTAGCGCTTTGCGCTGCTGGTGCACCCACCTCCCCAGCGGGAACGCCTTCGTCACCCCCACCTGGGTCTCGACGTCGTAGGGCACGGCGTACAGCCCGGTGATGTTGCTTGCTGTCCGCCAGCGGAGGAGGGCCTGGTAGCCCTCGAGCCAGACCAGTGACTGCGGCCGGTAGACGCGGGTGCGCAGGAAGGCGGCGATGGTGGCGGGGTCGCGTGGGCTGGAGAACTGCAGCAGCTCCGACTCCGCCACGCCGCTCCCCGCCTCCCGCCTCTCCTGCTCACCGGCGCCGGAACCAGCACCGGTACCGGTGATGATGCGCCCGTCGTCGTCCCGCCGGACATGCGCCTTGCGCGTTCCTCGGGTGAGGGCCCGGTTGGCGAGTTGTTCGGTGAGGTGTTCGGAGTGTGAGCGCAGGCCTTGGAGGACGGCGACGAGGGGGGCGTAGGAGGCGCTGGCGATCATGTCGGTGGGGTCTTCGCCGGGCTGGAGGAAGACGGGCACGATGATCCGCGCGACTTTTGTGGTGCCGTCGAGGTTGGGGCGCAGGGCTCGGCCGATGTTCTGCACGATCTCGACCTGGGAGCCTCGGGTGTCGGCGAAGCAGACGGCCTCCACTCCCCGCTCGCCTCTGATGTCGACGCCTTCGCCGAGGACGCGGCAGCTGGCGAGGAACGCCCGGTGTACCCGCCGGCCCGCGGCGTCGATGCCGTTGGCGAACTGGCGTAGGACCTCGCGGCGTTCGGTGACGAGGTGGTCCCCGCACAGCCACGCCGACCATACCCGGTCCGCGGGAACGTGACGGCCGGCCTCCACGACGTCCCCCGGCTGGGCACCGAGAGGGGAGCGCGGCCTGGCGGCGGCCTCGTCCAGGGCGTGGGCGGTGACCTCGTCCGCATACAGGTCCGCAGCGGTCTGCGGGAGGTTGAGGGCGAAGGCTTCGGCCTCCTCGACCCGGCTGTGGAAGGTCATCATCGTCTTGATGTTGCGGGCACTGGCGTGCTCCAGCAGCGCGGCCTGCAGCAGCGCCAGGCGCCGGCCACGCCGCGCCTCGTCGGACAGGCCCACGGAGTAGTCGGGGTCCTCGATCTCCAGGACGTCGATCTCGAACCCGGCGAGGACGCCCCGCTCGATGGCCTCGGCGAGAGCGAACTCGGCCAGCCACGGCCCGAACGTGGGGGATTCCTGGCTCATCGAGCAGAGCTCCAGCTCGCGCCCGTCCTTCCCGCGCTGCGGCCTGGGTGGTGCCAGGATCCGCGGGGTAGCGGTGAGGTAGAGCCGGAAGTCCGCGGGGATACGGGTGTTGTCGTGGATCGCCGCCCACGACCGACCAAGATCACCCGTGGTTGAGTGGGCCTCGTCCACGATGGCGAGGTCGAAGCCCGCCATCTGCTGCCCGTACAGCCGCTCCCCGCCCGCCAGAGCAGCCTCCAACGGCCCCCGCATACGCCCCTGGCCCTCCGGGTCGTCGAAGTCGTCACGGTCCACGAGGGAGGCGTACGTGGCGAACACGACCACCGGCCCCGACCCGGCCCACAACGCGAGCTGGATCGGGTTCGTCGTCGTCCGCACACCCAGCCCGTCCAGCACCGGGTCGCTCTCCAGCGAGCACACCGCCACCATCGCAGCGCGGTGACCCACCGCCCGCCACGCCTGCGCGGTCTGCACGAGCAGGTCCAGGGTCGGCACGGTCACGAGGACCCGGCCGGCGGGGAAGCTCTCCAGCGCGCATGCGGCCGCCGTGATCGTCTTCCCCGACCCGGTCGCCGACACAATCGTGCCCCGCGCCCCCTGCGCCCGGACTGAAGATCTTGCCGGAAATCGCACCCAATTTTGGAAAGCGGACTTCTGCCGTACCTGGTGTTCTCGGAGCTGAATCAAAAGAGCTCTCCAAACTCGGGGAGGACCTGCTCGACGGAGGCGATACGGCCCCCGGTGCGCCGGTAGGGACCGCCGCCCTTGCCGTGCACGGCCCAAGCGCGCTCGGTAGCCTCTCCGGCTGACGCAGCCATCAGATGAACGACGGGAGCCGCCGCGCCCGGGCGGGAACGGCCGGCAACAGCCCGGGCACCGATCCGGCAGACGCGATGCCGCGAGATCTCAGGAGCCGTGACACCCGACCACTCGGCCTCGGCCACGTCCGCCATCAGCCGCTGCAACCGCTGCTCTTCACAGCGGACAGCACGCGAGTCGAGCGAACGCGCGTACACGGCCACCTGCTCCCTGCCCATGACAGGGGCGATCCGCTCCCACTGAACGCACCGCAGCTCCGAGACGACCAGCTCACTCAAGTGATGCGGTTCCGCACACCCCACCCGTGCGCGCCCGGCGCGTTCCTGCGCCTGGCGTACCTGCGCGGCCACCTGGCGCCGATCGAGTCCCGCGGCCCTCGCGATCACTCCGAGCCGCGCAAGCTCATGCGGAAGATACTCGTAGATCAACACACGATGCGGCTCTCTGCCAGAGGTCCCTGAATTACGCCAATGCTACATGCTGCATCACACTGAGATGCAGCGGTTAGCGGTGGACCCCTGCATGCGCTGACCCAGGTCTCGTAGGATCCCCGTCATGGACTGGGGACCGATCGTCAGCACGTCACTCGGTGCTGTCATCGGCATCGCCTCCACACTGGCGACGGATCAGATACGGACCAGGCGCGGCCGGGAAGACAAGGACCAGGCCGCACGGCAGCAGCTGTACGGCGATTACCTGGCCGCTCTCGCCAGGACGCGGAACCAGCTGCGGATGGCGGCCAGGCCGACTGGCATGCCAGATGAAGAACGCCTCCGCAGGACTGCTGAGGCGTTCCACGAGGGGAACGCCTACGAACTGCGCTATCAGATCGCGGTCGTGGCGCCTAGGGAAGTCGTCGAGGCGTCGACTGCCGCGTTTCGGTCCCTGCGGGATCTCAGAGACCTCGTGGAGGCAGGAGCGCTCCATACCAGTGAGGACTACGTGCAGGCCCGAAACAGGTGGGAGCTCCTGCTGGCGGAGTTGCGGATCGCAATGCGACGCGACCTCGGCAGACAGGTCTTCTAGCCACCCGGCCGGCCACTCCCACCCAGCCTGACTAGCTCGCCCCCGTAGCTGCCCGGGCTGTGGGCCCGTTGACCGACGCCCGCGCAGCGGGGCCGGCTTCGTGGCGCGCTGTGCCACCCGGTGACCGAAGCGCAGCGAAGGCACCGTATGAGGGCGAAGCCCACGGTACTCCGCACGCACTGCCGCCCACCCGACCAGGAAAGCCCATGACCCACAACACTGAGAACACTCAAAGCAACCGGTTCTGCAAGGCCTGCGGCACGCCCGCCGAAGACGGGAAGCTGTGCAACCACTGCGGCGCGGTTCTCGACTTCCCCGACCAGGCCGGACTGATCGAGGATCAGGGAGCCGCGATCCGGCGCGACTTCGAAGGCCGTACCGAACAGCAGCACAAGTGACCCCGAAGCGACCCTGGGCCGGCATAGCAATCCCAGCAGGCCGCTCGGCCGGCCCGCGCCCGCACTCCCACCTGATGTGCGACCAAGGGGGGAGGCTGCCAGCGCGCACCCGGCTCAACGGCAGGAGCCCACCCCTTACTGCTGCCAGCCCGGGCCGCGCGGAGCGTGGCCCGATGCCTCGCACGCAGTGCGAGGCACGCGGTTCGTAGCGCAGCGGAGAACCGCCTCAAGCCCCGGGCGGAGCCCGGGGCCGGCCACGTAGTGGCCCGCTCCTGGAGCGCAGCGCAAGGAGCGCCAACTCCCACGCGAAGCGTGGGAGTTGTGCGGGGAGCGAAGCGAGTCGCTCACGCTTCCGCGGAGCGGAAGCGCAACACCCGCGCGCAGCGCGGGTGTTCGCTTGCATCGCGCGCAGCGCGATGGGACCCGCTCCGCGGG
>NZ_JBIBKS010000024.1:0-129686 GCF_042959345.1 Streptomyces sp. NPDC007905
TCCCGCTCCACCAGCAGCGGCATCGCCTCGGAGGCGGTGACCAACTCCCGCAGCGGGAAACGGGCCAGTACCTCGTCCACCTCCGGTGACAGTGCGGCCTTCAGGCGGTGGTGCACCGACAGGGTGTCGTCGCCGAGGGCACGCGCGGCGGCCAGGACCAGGTCGCGCTCCGCTCCCTTGGGCACTCCGGCGGCCGCACGCTCGTAGAGGTCGGCACCCTCTTCCAGGACCAGGCCGGTGTCGATGCCCGCCGGCACCTTGACGGAGGCGGTGTGCCGCCAGGTGGCCAGCGGATGGCTCCAGGCCTCGACACGGAAGGTCCAGCGGCCGGTGACGTCCGCAGTGACATCCGCCCCCCAGAGGTCGCTGCCCGGCGACAGTTCGCGCATCGGCGTCCAGGGGCCCCGGCGGCCCGCCGGATCCCGCAGGACCACGTTGGCACCGACGGCGTCGTGCCCCTCACGGAACACGGTGGCCGTGACCTGGAACGTCTCCCCGGCCACCGCCTTCACCGGGCGCCTGCCGCACTCCACGGCCGGCCGGATGTCACGTACCGGTACGCGGCCGATGGCCGGGGTCCTGCGCATGGATCTCACCTCCGCCGTGCGCGAAGCCGGGCCCCGGGCCGGCTTCGTGATCCGAGAAACGGTTCGGCTGCTGCCGCCCGTCTGGAACGCCGCATACGGTGCCAGGTCAGGGGCTTGACGCCGTGGAACGCCGCTCCGGTGGTGGTGCCCGCCGGGCCGCGCGATCCTGCTGCGGCCGCCCGTCCTGCTCGCGCAGGTAGCCGGCCAGGCTCGAGCGCAGATAGCGCTCAGCCGCGTCCGCTGCCTCCCGGGCGCAGCGCTTTCCCATCAGCACGCACAAGGTGTAGCCCGAGTCCTCGAAAGTGGCCCGGACCGTGCGGTCGTGGGGCGAGGCGAGCATCACGCGCTCCCACGCCCGGTAACGCCGCAACTGCCGGGCCACTTCGGCCTTGGCGGGTAGCAGCATGACCCTCTTCACCTTCCACGCTCTCGACTGGGCGCGTTCCCGACGGTCGGGTGGTGTCCGCGCAGGGGTGGGCACGGCACCGTTACGGCGATCGAGGCTTTCACTCATGGTGCACGTCCAGGCACACAACGTCCTGTTAGAACTTCAACCATCCGGCCGTTCGAGAGACTCGTGTTGCACGAATGGCGTAGTGGGCCCACTGTGGATGTGACTCAGAAGCGATCAACGCTCACGCTCGGTGTCCGGGATCCCTCCCGGACGGGGCGAGGGGAGCGAGAGCTTCGCCGGTGAGGAGCTAGCGACGATGAAGACCGCAGTGCCCTGCTACTACCACCTGGACGTGGAAGTCAGCCCGGAACGGGTGGGACAGGTCAGCCGCATCCTGGCCGCCCATCTCCGCTACTGGGACCTCGAGAACCTCGTGGACCCCGTCTGCCGCGGCGCCGAACTGCTGTTGCGGGCCATCGACGAGCACGCCACGGACAAGAACACGTCGATCGAGATGTGGTGGAACGGACAACACCTCATCACCGCCGTCGGCGGCGACGACCGCGACCTGCGCCCCGACCAGGACCTGCGGGCCTGCCTCGCCAACATCGCCGCCATGAGCGACGGCTGGGGCTGCTGTGCCTCGGAGACCGGCAGCAAGATCATCTGGTTCTCGCAGCGCGCCCGTGCCGGCCAGCGCGTCCCGTTGGTCCCGACCGCCCCGGCGCCGAGCCTGAGCGAGGGGCTCCAAGTGCCCCGCGAGCTCCCGGTGGCGGCTCTGGCCGCCCCGGCGACCGCCGTGGACGACGTTCTGGAGGGCGCCCGGTGACGGCCCGGAAGTCCCGCAAAGGGGTGCCCGTGTGGAGCGGGCACCCCTACCCGTTGGGTGCCGCCTTCGACGGGCAGGGCACCAACTTCGCCCTGTTCAGCGAGGTCGCGGAGCGGGTCGAGCTGATCCTGGTGGACGACGCCGGCACCGAGACCCCCGTCCCGCTGCACGAGGTCGACGGATTCGTCTGGCACGCGTACCTGCCCGGTGTGGGTCCGGGACAGCGCTACGGCTACCGCGTGCACGGCCCCTGGCAGCCGTCCCTCGGTCACCGGTGCAACCCGGCCAAGCTGCTGCTCGACCCGTACGCGCAGGCAGTGGACGGCCAGATCGACAACCACGCCTCCCTCTACGAGCGCGCGGACGACGGCCCCTCTCCGGGCAACAGCGCCGGGCACTCGATGCTGGGTGTGGTCACCGACCCGTACTTCGACTGGAGCGACGACCGCCCGCCGCGGCGGGCGTACGCCGACTCCGTCATCTACGAGGCCCATGTGCGCGGCCTGACCCGCACCCACCCAAAGGTCCCCGAGCGGCTGCGCGGCACCTACGCGGGCCTGGCCCATCCCGCGGTCCTCGAGCACCTGACCTCGCTCGGCATCACCGCGGTCGAACTGATGCCGGTCCACCAGTTCGTCCAGGACGGCGTCCTGCAGGACCGGGGCCTGGCCAACTACTGGGGTTACAACACCATCGGCTTCTTCGCCCCGCACAACGGCTACGCCGCGTTCGGCAGCCGGGGTCAGCAGGTCAACGAGTTCAAGGCCATGGTGAAGGCGCTGCACGCGGCCGGCCTCGAGGTGATCCTCGACGTGGTCTACAACCACACCGCCGAGGGCAACGAGATGGGCCCTACGCTGTCGTTCCGGGGCATCGACAACGCCTCCTACTACCGCCTGGTCGACGGCGACTGGGGGCACTACTACGACACCACCGGTACCGGCAACAGCCTGCTGATGCGGCACCCCTACGTGCTGCAGCTGATCATGGACTCGCTGCGGTACTGGGTCACCGAGATGCACGTCGACGGCTTCCGCTTCGACCTCGCGGCCACGCTGGCCCGCCAGTTCCACGAGGTGGACCGGCTGTCGGCGTTCTTCGACCTGATCCAGCAGGACCCGGTGATCAGCCGCGTCAAGCTCATCGCCGAGCCCTGGGACGTGGGCGAGGGCGGCTACCAGGTGGGCAACTTCCCGCCGCTGTGGTCGGAGTGGAACGGCCGCTACCGGGACGCCGTCCGGGACTTCTGGCGGACGGAACCGGGTTCGCTCGGGGAGTTCGCCTCCCGGCTGACCGGGTCCTCGGACCTGTACCAGCACAGCCGGCGCCGACCGCGCGCCAGCGTCAACTTCGTCACCGCACACGACGGTTTCACGCTGCGCGACCTCGTGTCGTACAACGACAAGCACAACGAGGCCAACGGCGAGGGCAACCGGGACGGCGAGAGCGCGAACCGGTCCTGGAACTGCGGTGCCGAGGGTGACGCCGGCGACCCGGCCGTCCTCGAACTGCGCGCCCGCCAGCAGCGCAACCTGCTGGCCACACTGCTGCTGTCGCAGGGCATCCCGATGCTCTGCCACGGCGACGAACTGGGCCGCACCCAGCGCGGCAACAACAACGCCTACTGCCAGGACAACGAGATCTCCTGGGTGGACTGGGACCTGACGGACGACCAGCGCACCCTCGCCGACTTCACCCGCTACGTGATCAACCTGCGCGCCGGGCATCCCGTGCTGCGCCGACGCCGCTTCTTCCGCGGCGAGACCGCGACCAACGCCAAGCAGCCGCTGCCCGACCTGATGTGGTTGCGGCCCGACGCCCGCGAGATGACGGACCGGGACTGGCAGCGCGGCGACGCCCACTCGGTCGGCATGTTCCTCAACGGCGACGCGATCGCCGAGCGCGACGCCTACGGCCGGCGCGTGATCGACGACTCCTTCCTGCTGCTGCTGAACGGCTACTGGGAACCCGTCGACTTCCGCCTGCCCGACGACTCCTTCGGCGAACGCTGGACGACCCTGATCGACACCGCCGATCCGGAGGGCACGCCCGACGAGCGCGAACGCAAGGCCTCCACCCGGCTGCGGGTGGAGGCCCGCAGCCTGGTCCTGCTGTCCCGGCCGTCCCGCAGCGGTCGATAGCCGGCGGCCCTTCGCACCACGGCGCCGGGTCCCCGCAGCACATGCTGCGGGGACCCGGCGCCGTGCCGGAGTCCTCGAAGGGACGCATCGGCCAGGCCGGCCGCACCCCGTCAGCGCGGGGTGCGGGACGTGACCGTGAACTGAGCGCCGTCCGGATCCCGCAGGATCGCCTCCGTCTCGTTCTCGCTCAGGACACTGCCGCCGTGCTTCTCGGCGGACCGGGCGCAGCCGGGGACGTCGTCCACCGCGAAGTGGACTTGCCAGTGCGGCCGCACGGAGGGGTCCGGGGCCGCCTCCACCGCGCCGGAGTCGATGCGCGCGACCACGTCGCCACCGCTGCGCAGCACCACCTCACCGGCCTCGTACTCGACTTCGCAGCAGCCCGGTGTGCCGGAGGCCCAGCCGAGGATCTCGCCGTAGAAGATCGCGGAGTCGAAGGCGTTACGGGTGTGCAGCCGGATGAAGGTCGGGGCCGCCCGCCGCCACGTCTCCCAGTTGGAGACCAGTTCGCCCTGCCAGATCCCGAAGGTGGCCCCGTCGCGGTCGGCGAGCAGGGCGGCCCGTCCCGGGGGGAAGGACAGCGGCCCGACCGCCGCCGTGCCGCCGCGCTCCCGGGCCCGCGCCACGGCCACGTCGGCGTCCGGGACCGCGAAGTACGGCGTCCAGGCCACCGCCATCTGCCACATCGAGGCGACCGCGGCGATCCCGGCCACCGGCACCCCGTTCGCCAGCGCGATCCGGAAGTGCTCGCCGAGTTTGGCACCGCGCCACCGCCAGCCGAGCAGAGCCGAGTAGAAGTCCTGGGTGGCTTCCAGGTCACGGCTGGTGAGGCTCACCCAGCACGGGGCGCCGAAGACGGAGTGTGTCGAGACGACGTCCCTCGTCCTCGGTCCACCGCTGGCAGGCGTGTCATCGTTCATGGCAGTCGCGTCCTGGTCTCGGGGCCGGGGGGCCACCGGTTCTTGTACCAGTGTCCAACCGGATCGGGGTGGAATGCCTGTCGAGTACCCCAGTGGCGCGGGGCCAGGCGGGTGAGCAGGATGGATACATGGCAGAGAGCGAAGCGGAGCGGATCCTCGAGCTGCAGGCGGAAGTCGCGCAGTTGAAGGAGGCCGTGGCTTCCCATGCCGTGGTGGATCAGGCCATCGGGATGATGGTCGCCCTCGGCCGGGTGACCCCGGACGCGGGCTGGGAGGTGCTGAAGGAGGTGTCCCAGCACACGAACATCAAGCTGCGCAACATCGCGGAGCTGATCGTCATCTGGGGGCGCCGGGGTGACATACCGCCCGAGATCGGTGCCCAGCTGGAGGACGCCCTGGACCGTTACGGGCCCACCCAGGTCCCCGGAACCGCCGAGGCGATCCCCGTCGTCGACGACATCGCAGACGACGCCACCCACGAGGAGCGACCCGGCACGTCGCGAGACCGTCCGGGCTCGCGGGACTGAGGCTCAACGGGTTTCCGCGAGCAGTTCCTCGCGCAGCCGGTCGAAGCAGCCGCTGAGCAGCCGGGAGACGTGCATCTGCGAGATGCCCAGCTGCTGGGCGATCCGGCTCTGCGTCATCCCGCCGAAGAACCGCAGGTAGAGAATGGTGCGCTCGCGTTCGGGCAGCGCCTCCAGGCACGGCTTGACCGCCGCGCGGTCGACCACCAGGTCGAAGCCGGGGTCCGACTCGCCGAGCGAGTCCCCGAGCGCGTACCCCTCCGTCCCGGCAACCTCGGCGTCCAGGGACAGTGCGGAGAAGCACTCCAGGGCCTCCATGCCGGTGCGCACCTCGTCCTCGCTGAGTCGCGTGTGCGCTGCGATCTCGGCGACTGTCGGCGCCCGGCCGGGCGTGGTCTGCGCCAGTTCCTTGACCGCACCGCGGACCCGGTTGCGCAGGTCCTGCACCCGGCGCGGCACGTGCAGGGTCCACATGTGGTCGCGGAAGTGGCGCTTGACCTCACCGGTGATGGTGGGCACCGCATACGCCTCGAACGCGCGTCCGCGGGCCGGGTCGTAGTGGTCGACGGCCTTCACCAGGCCGAGTGCGGCCACCTGGTACAGGTCCTCCAGGGACTCCCCGCGGCCGCGGAACCGTACCGCGATCCGCTCGGCCATGGGCAGCCAGAGCCGGACCAGTTCGTCCCGGAGCGCCTGGCGCCCGGGCCCGTCGGGCAGCTGCGCGAGCCGCTCGAAGGTCTCGCGCGTGTCGGGAGCGTCGTCATGGGGGTGAGGCTTCGTCCTGCCGGTGACAGGCATCGCGCGCACCTCTCTCAGCAGGTGCTGGATCGACAGACACCGCGGGAGGTGCGCTCGGACGAAAGGACACCGGGGCGCCCGGTCGGAGCCGGCTCCCACGGACGTGCCTCCTGTCCGAAGCACATACCAGCAGATTCCCGCTCACTGACATAACAAAACAATCTGGTTCTTAAGGGCCGCATTCGGACGCGCCCCTTGACCTCCTTTTGGGGAAGCAATACCTCTGTAGCAGAGGTAATCTTCAGGTGTGGAAGCCGAATTCCCCGAAGCCCTGGCCGACGCTCTTGTGGGGATCCAGCGGCTGATCCGGCGCCGGCTGCGCGGCGGGCTGACCGTCCCGCGGCTGCGCGGTGCCGAGGTGGAACTGCTGCGGCTGGTCGAGGGTCGGCCCGGCATCGGCATCTCGGACGCCGCCAGGGCACTGCACCTGGCGGGCAACTCCGTGTCGACCCTGGTGAATCAGCTCGCGCGGGACGGCTACCTGATCCGGGAGACCGACCCGGCCGACCGGCGCGCCGCCCGCCTGCGGCTCACCGAGACCGCCGAGAAGCGGCTCGGGGACTGGCAGCGCCGCCGGGCCGAACTGGTCGGCCGCCACGTGGCACGGTTGGACGAGGCCGACCGTGAGGCCCTGCGCACGGCGCTCCCGGCCCTGCGCAAGCTGGCCCTCACCCTGCACGAGGAGGCCGAGGAGACATGACGAGCGACACCCCCGCCCAGCCCGCCGAAGCCGTCGCCTGCACCCGCCTCGCCTACGCCTTCGGGGACACCAACGCGGTCGACGGACTCGACCTCGTCGTCCACGAGGGCGAGGTGTTCGGACTGCTCGGCCCCAACGGCGCCGGCAAGACCACCGCCATCCGCTGCATCACCACGCTCCTGCCGGTGCCGGCCGGCACGGTCCGGGTCTTCGGGCACGACGCGGCCAGGGAGCGCATGGCGGTGCGCCGCCTCCTCGGCTACGTCCCGCAGCAGCTGTCCGCCGACAGCGGACTCACCGGACGGGAGAACGTGGCCCTGTTCGCCCGGGTCTTCGACGTGCCCCGCCGCGAGCGCGCCGAGCGCGTCCGCCAGGCCCTGGCAGCCGTCGGCCTCGCCGACGCCGCCGACCGGCTCGCCGGCACCTACTCCGGCGGCATGGTCCGCCGGCTCGAACTCGCCCAGGCGCTGGTCAGCGCGCCCCGGCTGCTGATCCTGGACGAGCCCACCATCGGCCTGGACCCGATCGCCCGCACCGGCGTCTGGGAGCACATCAACGCCGTCCGCGCCGCCACCGGCATGAGCGTCCTGGTCACCACTCACTACATGGACGAGGCCGACCAGTACTGCGACCGGGTCGGCCTGATGCACCGCGGCCGCGTCCGCGCCCTGGGCACCCCGGCCGAGCTGCGGCAGGGGCTCGCCGAGCGCCGGGGCACCGACGCCCTGCCCACGCTGGAGGACGTCTTCCGGGACGTCGCCGGCAGCGGTCTGCAGGACCAGTCAGGAGGAGGTTTCCGCGATGTCCGAAGCACCCGCCGCACCGCACACCGCGTCGGCTGAGGCCCCACAGAACGGCACCGCCCTGCTGCTCAGCCCGCCCCGGCCGCGCGCCGGCTGGCGGCTGCTGCCCGCCCGGGTGGCCGCGATGTGCGCCGTCGAACTGCAGAAGCTGCGCCACGACCGCACCGAGCTGTACACCAGGGCGGTCCAGCCCGCCCTGTGGCTGCTGATCTTCGGGCAGACCTTCACCCGGATCCGGGCGATACCGACCGGGGGCATCCCCTACATCGACTACCTGGCGCCCGGCATCATCGCCCAGTCCGCGATGTTCGTGGCGATCTTCTACGGCATCCAGATCATCTGGGAGCGGGACGCGGGCATCCTGAACAAGCTCCTCGTCACCCCGACCCCACGCTCGGCGCTGATCACCGGCAAGGCCTTTGCGGCCGGAGTGAAGTCGCTGATCCAGGCCGTCGTCGTGATCGTCATCGCCGCCCTGCTCGGTGTCGCCCTCACCTGGAACCCGCTGAAGCTGCTCGGCGTCGCCGCGGCCGTGGTCCTCGCCTCCGCGTTCTTCTCCTGCCTGTCGATGACCATCGCGGGCATCGTCCTCAGCCGCGACCGGCTCATGGGCTTCGGCCAGGCGATCACGATGCCGCTGTTCTTCGGCTCCAACGCCCTGTACCCCGTCTCGGTGATGCCGGGCTGGCTCCAGGCCGTCAGCAAGGTCAACCCGCTCAGCTATCAGGTCGACGCCCTGCGCGGTCTGCTGCTCGGCACGCCCGCGCACCTCGCGGCCGACTTCGGCGTCCTGGCGGTGGCCGCCGCCCTGGGTATCGCCGCGGCCTCCTCGCTGCTCGGCCGGCTGGCCCGCTGATCTTGTCCCGGACGTGATGTGCGGCACGCACCCGCACCCGGCCCGGGAGCCCGGTCCCGGGATTCTTCCTGCGCAGCGCTTGATCACCGATCAAAGCGGGCGAACCCCCTGGCCACAGCGCATTCCGCTCATTTGACAGTGCGCTGAGCGCACAGATAGACAGCAGCTCTCGAAGGTCGAGAGGGGCATTGTGTACGAGCCGAACGTGGTCGGGGACTGGCAGGAGTACGACGAGTATGCCGGTCTGCGGGTCCGCGTCCACCGTCTGGAGGCGGCCGAGCCGCCGCGCGGACGCGACGACGCCGCGGCGGGGCTGACGTACTTCAGTGTCCGGGTGACGGTCGAGAACCGCGGCGCGCGGCACTACGGCATCCACCTGGAGGACGGCCAGATCGACGTCCGGGTCGGACCGGACGGGGAGGGCGCCTTCGTCGACTGGCGCAACTCCCAGTTCATCGAGGGCTTCGACGTCTATCCGCTGCGCCGGGCCACCGCCGTGCTCTACGCGGCCGCCCCGGAGGCCGCCCTGACGCACGTGGACGTACAGGTCCAGCTGCGCGTGGACGAGGAGTGGGCCGACCGGCGGCTCTGGGCGGGCGGCGTCGGCGTCCTGGAGGCGACCGCGACGGCCGCCCCCACGGCCGCCGCACAGGGCGGCCTGGCCCACCAGGTCAGCGCCTTCCTGAAGGACCAGACGGAGCCGGGCGGCGCCTGAACCGGGTCAGTGCGGGATGCCGTCGATGATCTCCCGCGCCCCCTGCCGCAGCAGCGACACAGCGACCGAGGTGCCGAGCGTGGCCGCGTCGAGCCGGCCCGCCCACTCGTGGGCGTTCAGCCGCGTCTTTCCGTCCGGAGTGAAGACACACGCCCGCAAGGACAGTTCACCGCCCCGGTCGACGCGCGCGTAGCCGGCGATGGGGCTGTTGCAGTGCCCCTGGAGGACATGCAGGAACATCCGCTCGGCCGTGGCCTCCCGGTGCGTGTCGGGGTCGCCGAGCCGGCTGACCGCGTCGATCAGCTCGCTGTCACCCTCCCGGCACTGCAGGGCGAGGATGCCCGCGCCGATCGGGGGCATCATCGTCTCCGGTGACAGCACCTCGCTGATCACGTCCTGGCGGCCGATCCGCTCCAGACCGGCCACGGCCAGCAGCAGCGCGTCCACCTCGCCGGCGGCCAGCTTCGCCAGGCGGCGGTTGGCGTTGCCGCGGAACGGCACGCACTCCAGGTGCGGGTGCGTGGCGGCCAGCTGGGCGACCCGGCGCACCGAGGAGGTGCCGATCCGGGTGCCGGCCGGCAGTTCGTCCAGGGTGAGCCCGCCCGGGTGCACCAGCGCGTCACGGATGTCGTCCCGCTTCAGGAACGCGGCGAACACCGTCCCCGCGGGCAGCGGCCGGTCCGCGGGCACGTCCTTGACGCAGTGCACCGCGAGGTCCGCCGCCCCGGCCAGCAGGGCGGCGTCCACCTCCTTGGTGAACGCACCCTTGCCCTCGACCTTGGACAGGTCGCCGAGCCACTTGTCACCCGTGGTCTTCACGGGGACGACCTCGGTGCGCACCGTCGGACGGAGCACGGCCAACTCGGCGCGTACGCGCTCGACCTGGGCGAGCGCCATCGGTGAGTCGCGGGACACGATGCGAATGAGTTCCGGGACGGACATGGGGACACGATAGACCCTCGGGTGTGATGCCTCGTCATGTCAGCCGCGCAGCCACCGGGCGAACGGGAACGAGTCCGCCTCCCGTCCGGGCCGCGCGACGAGGCCTCGGCGTTGACCGGGGTGCGTACCGGACGGCGGTTCCGCAGCAGGTCACGCCGCCCGGCCGGGGGGGCGTGGAACCGCACCGCGCCCTCGTTCCGGGCCGGGGCTGCCACTGCACCCCGGGCTCGCAGAGGCCGAGCTCGCGGGCCTCGGCGACGACTGCCTCCACCAGCAGCGGGCCCGGGGCCGGACCGCGATGGCCGGGAGTCGGGGAGAGGCGGTCCGTGTGCAGGTACTCAGTTCCGCGGGCTCGGCGTTCGCGGGCAGTGCCTGCGGCGGAGCGGCGAACGGGTGCCCGGGAGGGCGACGACGAGCACGACGGCACCGGCCAACGGGCGGCGAGCCATGCGCGGGTCCGGACGTGTGAGGTCGGCGAGGACACCGCGAGCCGCCAACAGCGGGGGTGCGCAAGGGCGTTCAGTGTGCCGGCCGGGCGCCGTGCGGCCAGGAGGTGACGGGCGTCACCGGAGTGAAGCCGCGCGGAACAGCGGCAGCTACCCGAAGCCCTCGGGCAGGTCCGCCGCCGCATCCTCCGGCCTGAGGTCCGGGCGCAGCCGCAGCCACGACGGCTGGCGCAGCATCCCGGCCCGGGTCCGGGTGCTGTAGCTGACCTCGCCGACCAGCCGGGGCAGCACCCAGCGGGCGCCCGGGATCCGCGGGACCGGCTCGAAAGGGCACGCGTCCGTCGCGGCGTCCCGCAGCAGGGCCGCCAGTTCGGCCCGTTCCGCCTCGCTCCAGCCCGTGCCCACTCCGCCGACGTACCGCAACCCGCCGCCGGCGCGCTGGCCGACCAGCACCGCGCCGGGCAGCCCGGTCAGCCGCCCCTTTCCCGGCAGCCAGCCGCCCACGATCACGTCCTCGCTGCGCATGTTGCGGATCTTGATCCAGGCGCGGGAGCGCACCCCGGGCTCGTACACCGAGTCCAGCCGCTTGCACACCAGCCCCTCGAGCCCGTGCTCCCGGGTGGCCTGGAGCGCCTGTTCGCCGTGCCCGGTCACCGCGGCCGGCGTCGACCAGTGCGACCCCGCCAGGCCCAGCTCCTCCAGCCGTGCCCGCCGCCGCGCATAAGGGAGCGCGAGCAGCGGCCCCTCCAGGTGGGGGACGTCGAACAGCACCAGATGGACCGGCACCTGCGCGGCTCGGCGTGCCGCTCGCGCCGGGGCGTGGGCGAGGCCCATCCGGCTCTGCAGCAACTGGAAGTTCGCCCGCCCCTGCTCGTCCAGGGCCAGCACCTCGCCGTCCAGGACGGCGGCCGTGGTGCCCAGGGCGCTGCCGAGCGGCCGGAGTTCGGGGTAGGCGGCGGTGATGTCCTCGCCGGAGCGGGCGCGCAGCAGCACGCTGCCGTCGCCGGGCAGGTATACCATCACCCGCTGGCCGTCCTGCTTGGTCTCGTACGCCCACCGCTCGTCCTGGGCGGCGGGCGGCAGCGTGCCGGGGGTGGCGAGCATCGGCGGGATGAGCGGCAGGGTCACGGCGGTCACGGCTGAAGGTGTCGACCGCTCCCGCCGTCCTCACGCGCCTTTCGGCACCGGTTCCCCTGAACGGGCCCGTCCCGGCGGCCGGTGCCTCGGGCCGGCCCGCCACAGTCCCGACTGACGGGCGAGCGACACGAGTTGGACACGGTGGTGGGCCGTGGGCCGCGTCATGGCCCGGCGCACAGGGGGGGGCACCGTCAGCGGGGACCCGCACAGCCGCGCCGTGATCTCCTCGGTGGACCGGCCCTGTGCCATCAGCGCCATGACCCGTCGTTCCCGCGCGGCGAGCCGCTCCGGCGGTGCCCGGCGGGCGCTGCGCTCCGGCCCGGTCGGGGAGCGGGGGCGATCAGCGTCCGGGTGGCGGCGGGTGAGGCAGGGCCTCACCCGCCGCCGAGCGGCTACCGACACCGGTGTGTTCATCGAGACCGGTCCGCACGGGCACGCCATCCAGCAGACGTTCTTCCTGTACGTCTACGAGCCCGGCGGCAACCGCATCGAGCTGTGCAACCCGCTCACCCGGCTGGCCCTGGCCCCCGACCGGCCGCTCCTCACCTGGAGCGAGGCCGAGCGGAAGAAGGGTCAGGCCTGGGGGCCGAAGACCCTCGAGTCCTTCCCCCACGGCACGCCATCCGTGGGGTGAGACCGCACGCACAGGTGCGAAGGGGCTGAACACCGCTGTGTGCAGCCCCGGACAACCGTGCCACCGCGGTCGGCCGGAGCTCCGGCATGGGCCGCTTCGGCACTGTCTTCGGCCCCTGGCTCGGCGGCCAGTTTGCTCGCCGCGGGCAACGGCGACCGGGGCTTCACGGCCTTCGCGCCGGCCGGTGTGTCGTCGACGGTCGTCATCGGCATCGCGGCGCTGCGCTCGGCCCGGCGGCCGGCGCGCAGCGGCGCGGAGCAGCGGCTCGTCGCCGCCCGGTGACCGGCGGGGTGCCGCGCCCGACAGCCGGGCCCGGCACCCCGCCGTGTCAGCCCTCGCCCGCCGGCTCGACGTCCAGACCCGTGCACGCCAGCTTCCCGTCGACCTCGGCGCAGGCCTCCACGCCCCGGGGCGAGCGGACGGCGAGCATCGGGCTGGTGTCACCGGCGGAGTCGCCCGCCGGATAGCTCGCCGACAGCACGTCCTGCCCGGCCCGCACCGACACCTCCCGCGCCAGCGGGGAGCGCACCCGCACCTGCGACCACGCGGTGCCGCAGGTGGGGGAGTAGCGCAGCAGGACGTCGTAGGCGGGGTCCGTCACCCGGCTCCTGGTCTGCGCGTCCCGGGCGCACACCGAGGCGTCGGGCAACTGGCCCTGGCAGGAGCGCGCGTGGCAGCGGGGCACGGGCAGCAGGGTCTGCGCGGCGGGCGCGGGGGCGCCCGGCCGTCCGGACACGGCGACGGCGGCGGCCACCGCGGCGGCCGTACCGAACAGTGCGAGCGCCGACAGCGGAAGCCACCGCGGGCGGGCCCGGCCCTTCGCGCCGGTTCGGCCCGCCCGGCTCGGGGGACTTGGCGCGGGCGGCTCCTCGGCCGCCTCCCACAGGGCCAGTACTGCGGCGGGATCGGCGCCGGCCAGCCGGCTGAGCGCCTCCACCGCGGGCCGCGGTGGCCGCTTGGTGCCGGTCAGATAGCGGTGCCAGGCCGACTTGCTGTAGGGGGTGCGCGCGGCCAGTGCCGCGAGGCTCAGTCCCGTACCGTCCTTCAGTTCGCGCAGTCTCGCCACCAATGACTCGTCCGGCGTGGTCGATCCCTGGGGATGCCGCATCGTGCGTCCCTCGACTCCCGTTCCGCTATGGGCACTTTCGCCCCTGTTGTCGGAATGGCTTCCCTGGAGACCGGGATTCGCAACACCGGGTGAGGTATGAGGCAGGTGTGGCGCGGATGTACCGAAGGCCTGTTCGGGGGTCATCGAACAGGCCTTCGGTGGTCAGGGGTTACGGTGCTGCGGGTATGTCAGCACCAGGGGACGGCACGGTGAGTGACCACGTAGCGGGCCGCGACGTAGCCCCTGTGGTGGGGCAGCCGGTACCAGATGTGGTTGCCCAACACCCCGGTGCCGTACGTCTCGCAGGTGATCGCCAGCAGCTGGCGCGTGTGCCGGTGCCCGATCACACGATAGGTGGTGCCCGGACCGGAGCGGACGTTCAGCCGGGCGTGGCGCGTGGCGACGCGGCCGAGGGTGGGGAAGGTGCGGCGGTACGACATGCCCTGCGCGACCGCCCGGGCCACCCCCTCGGCGGTGAAGCGGTGGACGCGACGGATGTGCAGCCGGCGGTGGTGGACGCGGTGGGTGCCGCGCCCGACGTGGTGGGTGCGGTACCGGGTGTGGTGCGTGCGGTGCTTGGTCTGGTGCTGGGCCGTGGCGCTGGGGGCCGGGCGCGGGGTAGTGGCGGCGCTCGCCGGCGCTGCCCCGGCCGCCGCGGGCAGGAACGCGAGCACCGCGACCGTGGCCAGCAGACTGCCCTTGAGAGTCCGTCGGATCATGGAAACCTCCGGCTGTCGTTCTCGTGACCACGAACGGTGATCACAACAGCCAGCGTTGCCGTGCCGGACCGTCAGGATGCCGTCCCGGCGTCCCGTGGGACGCCGGGGACGTCCCCGGGGACGGACTGCTCAGCCCATCAGGCCCTTCGTCGAGAGGTGTTCCACCGTCCTGCCCGTCTCCGTGAACGTCCCGGTGGCGTCGCCCCGGGGAGCGCACCCGGATGTCGAACCGCGCCGGCCCGGCCGGGGGAGCCGGCGCAGCGGCTGGACGTACAGGCCTCCCCTGTGACGCGGACCGTCCAGCGGCCGCGGCGGTCGGGCTACGTCACCTGCGTCCCCGTTCGGCCAGGAGGCCGACGCCCCCGCGGCGACGGCATGACGGCGCAGGCGCGGGGCGTGCGCCGGAGGTGGCCGGCCCCGGCCGGTCGATCCGAATCGGCCGTCCGCGCGTCTACCGTCGAGTAATATCCGGCGGCAGGTCACCAGAGGAGGAACCGTGCCCCGGTCCGAACGCTCACCCCTGCTGCTCGCCGGCCTGCTGGCCGCTGCCGGCGTCGCCCACTTCGCCGCCCCGCGTCAGTTCGATGCCACGATCCCCCGGGCGCTGCCGGGCTCGCCCAGGGCCTGGACGTACGGCAGTGGGGTCGTGGAACTGGCCCTCGCGGCCGGCCTCGCCTCGCGCCGGACGCGCCCGGTGGCCGCGAAGGCGGCCGCGGCCTTCTTCGTCGGCGTCTTCCCGGCCAATGTGAAGCTGGCCGTCGACTGGCGGCACCGGCCCGCGCCACAGCGCAACGCGGCCCTGGCCCGCCTTCCCCTCCAGTTGCCCCTGGTGCTGTGGGCCCGCGGTGTGGCCCGCAACGGGGAGGGACGGTCGTGAGCGCAGGTGTGGAGGTCGGGGACAAGGCCGAGGACTTCGCCCTGCCGGACGAGACCGGCACCACCCGGCGGCTCACCGAACTGCTGGCCGAGGGCCCGGTGGTGCTTTTCTTCTACCCCGCCGCCCTGACGCCGGGCTGCACCGCCGAGGCCTGCCACTTCCGCGACCTCGCCGCGGAATTCGCCGCCGTCGGCGCCCGCCCGGTCGGAATCAGCGGCGACAGCGTCGACAGGCAGCAGGAGTTCGCCGGACGGCACACCCTCGGCATGCCGCTGCTGTCCGACGTCGACGGGACGGTCCGCGAGCGCTTCGGAGTCAAGCGGGGCTTCACCCTCGCGCCCACCAAGCGCGTCACCTTCGTCATCGCCCAGGACCGCACCGTGCTCGACATCGTCCGCAGCGAACTGCGGATGAACACCCACGCCGACCGGGCGCTGTCCGTACTGCGCACCCACAAGGGCTGAGGCGGGCCGCTTCCGCACTCGATGCACCGGAACAATCGGACCAGCCTTGCGTCTGCGGAGCGTCTCGCGGCCGCGGCGACCACCTCGTCGTCGGCGAACGCGTCACCAACGCCATCCGCTACGGCGAACCGCCCGTCCAGCCGCGTCTGATCCGCGACCGCGCGCTCATCTGCGAGGTCTCGCACGCCAGTTCACACCTCGACCCACCTGGGGTGTGCGCACGCCTACGACGAGGGCGGCCGCGGACTGCTGCCGGCTGCCCCGGCTCACCCAGCGCTGGGGCAGCCGGCAGAGTGCCGGTGGCAAGACGATCTGGGCGGAACAGCCCCTGCCCGACGCCTGATCACTGGAACGGGCACCCCGGGTTCGGCGCGTCCTCCGAGAACGGGGAGCCGTGCGGCAGCACGTAGAGCACGTCGAGGACGAGCGGCGTGTCGCCCAGGTTGCGCCCGATGTGGACGTTGCCGGGACCGGACGGCTCCTGGATCGTCGCGCCGGCCCGGTACACGCCGTCCGAGGCGCAGGTGGAGTCGAAGTGACTGAGGGTGCCCTGCTTCACGAATCCGAACAGCGGGCCGTCATGGTAGTGCCATCCGGTGCTCTGACCGGGCGGGATCGTGATCTCCCGCAGCGTGTAGTCGGTGCCCTCGAGGGTGGTCTGGCTGATGAGCCGGGCGGTCACCCCGGGCCCCGGTGGGGTCGCCCCGGCGGTGCCGCAGGTCCAGACGGTGGCGGCGGTCACCGTGCCGGTGACGGCGGTGCGGAGTGCGGTGCGCATGTGGGAGCCTCCAGGGACGCGAGCGGGCATCGCCGCGAACATAGAGGCACAGTGGGCGCGTTGGGGGCGGAACCCGAGGATCCGGATTCAGCCGGCCGCACGCTCCCGCACCCACGTCCTCGGCTTCTCGTCCTCGCGCAGCCCGAGGGGGCGCGGATGGCGCAACATCCCGTCCCTGGTCCACTCGGTGAACTCGACCTGCGCCCGTTCGGACTCCACCCACCGGGCCCCGCCTCGCGCACGGCCCCCGTGAAGGGCGACTTCTGCCGGCGCAGTCCGCGCAGCCGCTCGCGCAGCGCGAGCAGCGTCTCGCGGTCGAAGCCGGTGCCGACCTTTCCCGCGTACCGCAGCCCGCCGTCCTCGTAGTGGCCGAGCAGCAGCGCCCCCAACCCCAGCCGGCTGCCCGCCGGTTCGGTGAAACCGCCGATGACGAACTCCTGGCCCCCGCGCGCACTTGAGCTTCAGCCGGTCCATGGAACGGCGCGGCCGGTACGGCCCCTCGGCCCGCTTGGTGATCAGTCCCTCCCGCCGTGCTCACAGGCCTCGGCCGGCAATTCCGCGCCGCCCCGTTGCGATGGGGCGTCAGCCGCAGCGGAGCGCGGAAGGAGAGTGTGCGGCGCAGCAGTGACGTGCGGGCGCGCAGCGGGAGTCCACCGGTCGGCACCCTCCAGCCGCAGCAGGTCACTTCTCCCCGTCGTCGGCGAGGACCTGGGCGAGAGTGCGTCCGGTGCGCACCGAGCGGGCCCGACGGGGATCCGGGGTGCCGTGCCCCTTTGCCCGGGCGGGGCCCTTGTGGACCAGCAGCCAGGCCTCCTCCCCGTCCTCACCGCTGCGGAATCGGGTGAGCGCGTACTCGCCGTGCAGCTTGGAGCCGTGCAACCGGAAGGAGGCGTGCCCCTTCTCCAGCGACTCCGCGAAGTCCACCGGGCGTCCCCTGCGGTCGTGACTGAGCGGCTCGTACGTCCCACGGTCCCAGACGATCACGGTGCCGCCGCCGTACTCGCCCTTCGGGATCACGCCCTCGAAGTTCTCGTACTCCAGCGGATGGTCCTCGGTGGGCACGGCCATCCGTTTGTCCCCGGGGTCGGTGGACGGGCCCTTCGGGACGGCCCAGGACTTCAGCACGTCGCCCACCTGCAGCCGGAAGTCGAAGTGCATCCGGCGCGCGTCGTGGATCTGTACCACGAACCGGGGCTGCTCCTCAGCGGCCGCGGCGGCCTTCCCCGACGGCTCGCGGGTCCGCTCGAAGTCGCGCTTGCCGCGGTACGTCCGCAGCCGGTCCTCCGTCGCCACGTGCGGCTCCTTCCCTACGTCCGCCTCACGGCCCCGAGTACCCCGGGGCGGCCCGTTCAGCTCCCGATCCCGTCCAGCTCGGCGACCGCGTCCTCCGGGAGGGACAGAGCGGCGGCGGCGATGTTCTCCCGCAGTTGGTCAGGGGACGACGTACCGGGGATGAGGGCGATGGTGGGCGAGCGCCGCAGCAGCCAGGCCAGGGCGACCTGTTGCGGCGAGGTGCCCAGCCGCGCGGCGACCTTCGACAGCGCCTCGGACTGCAACGGGCTCAAACCGCCCAGCGGGAAGTACGGCACGAAAGCGATGTTCTCCGCCGCGGTGCGCTCCACCAGGCCGTCGTCCTGCCGGTTGGCCAGGCTGTACAGGTTCTGGACAGTGACCACGGGCGCGATCGCCCGGGCCTCCTCCCACTGCGCGACGGACGCGGCGGTGAGCGCCCCAGGTGCCGGATCAGCCCCCGCTGACGCAGCTCCGCCAGGGCACCGAACTGGTCGGCGACGGAGTCCTCGTTCGGGGTGTCCATGTCGCCGAGCCGCAGATTGACCACGTCCAGCGTTTCCACGCCCCAGGTTCCGCAGGTGTCGGGCCCGGCGTAGGCCCGCAGGGCGAGCAGTAGCGCGGCACGGGCAGTCCGCCGACGCGGGCCGAGGTGCACCCTGACCGGCCGGAAGGCCAGGTCGCGGCCCCTGCCCCGGCGCGGCCGGACAGCAGGGCAGGCAGCTGCCCCGCGTGGCCCGGTGGCTTCCCTTCCGCGAGGCCCCTGATCAGGCCCTGAGCGGCATGGGCCGACCGGGCTGAGGGCCGTGGCCCTGCCGCCGTACGCATGCCCTGTCGCCAGGCCGCTCCCTCAGTGTCACGATCTCCCTGGAGCCACTGCGGACGACCAGCGGAGCGCGCATGACGACGGACGGGCCCCGAGCGGAGCAGGCCGGGCGGACGGAGCAGGTCAAGGGCGTCGAGGTGCTGCCGGTGGCGGGGCACATCGGCGCCGAGATCACCGGTGTCGACCTCGCCGGACCGCTCGAGGACGCCGTGGTCTCCCTGATCAGGGAAGCGGTGCTGCGCTGGAAGGTCGTGTTCTTCCGCGGCCAGCGCCTGGACCACGCCGGGCATGTCGCCTTCGCCCGTCGCTTCGGGGAACCGGTTGTGCTCGGCCGGCGCGGCAGTGCCTCACCGGCCGACTTCCCGGAGGTGGAGACCACCGCCGACCGGCTGGAGCTCGGTGGACGCTTCGGCATGGAGCACGAGGAGTGGCTGCAGCGCCGCCGGCACACCCTGCTGCGTGGCTGGCACTGCGACCACGGCGCCCGCGTGGACCCGCCGGCCGCGACGATCCTGCGGGCGCAGACCGTTCCGCCGTACGGCGGTGACACCACCTGGGCCAACCTGGCCGCCGCCTACGCCGGGCTGTCGGCCCCGGTCCGCGCCTTCGCGGACGGACTGCGCGCCGAGCACCGGCTCGGCGTCGGCTACCAGCCCCGGCCCGGCGACGACGCCTACCTCCGCCACCTCCTGGACCACCAGGTCGCCTCCGTGCACCCTCTGGTCCGCGTCCACCCGGAGACGGGCGAGCGGGTGCTGTTCGTCAATGGCTACTACCTGGAACAGATCACCGGCGTCTCGCGCCCGGAGAGCGCGGCCGTGCTGCAGATGCTGCTTGAACAGGCGGTCCGGCCGGAGTACACGGTCCGGTTCCGCTGGGAGCCCGGCAGCGTCGCCTTCTGGGACAACCGGGCCACCATCCACCTGGCCCCGAGCGACAACGCCCACCTGGGCCTCCCGCGGATCATGCACCGGGTGATGCTCGCGGGGGACGTGCCGGTGGGCGTGGACGGCAGGCCGTCCGTGCCGGTCACCGGCACGGAGGCGGGCCGCTGGTGAGTCAGCCGGCCGGCCGCCACCCCAGGGCAGGGCCGAGCTTCGTCGCCATGTCCGTCAGGATCTGGACGTAGTCCTCGTGCGCGAAGGTGAACGGCAGGGCGAACGCGACCTCGTCGATCTCGCGGAAGGCGGCGTGCACGCGCAGTCGTGCGGCGAGCTCGTCGGAGGTGCCGACCAGGTCCGGGGCGAAGAGGAGCCGCGCCGGGCCCTGCGGGGAGGTTGTCCGGGGGAGGCGCCTGGCCGCGTACTCCTCGTACCTGGCGCGCTGCTCGGGGCTCGCGGAGTCGGTGGGGATCACCACCAGGCCCTGGGAGACGCGGGCCGCCTCCCCGTCGGGGTGGTGGGCGCGGAACGCGCGGATGTGGGACAGCTGGATCTCGGCGAAGTCCGGTGGGCCCGCGTCCCCGGTGTTCTCGGCGTTGGCGGTGTTCTCGGCCTTGACCACGCTACTGGTCAGGAAGTTCATGCCGTGCTCGCCCGCCCAGCGCGCCGAGCCGAGGCTGCCGCCGCCGTACCACAGCCGCCGGCCGAGGCCGGGGGAGTGCGGCTGGACCACGTCCGAGCTGTATTCGATGGGCGGCTGCCGCCGCGTGGCCTCGAAGCCCGCCACCGCGCTGAAGTCGGTGGCCGGCTTGCCGCGCACGAAGTCCAGCAGCCGCCGCACGCGAGCGTAGCCGAAGTCCTCGGTGTCGGCCGTGTCCGGGTAGAGGGCCTTTCCGACCTGCTCGAAGTGCATCGGCGGGCCCACGCTGACGCCGGGATTCAGGCGGCCGCCGGACAGGATGTCCACCGTCGCCAGGTCCTCGGCGAGACGCAGCGGGTTCTCCCAGCCCAGCGGGATCACCGCGGTGCCCAGCTCGATGCGCCGGGTGCGTTGGGAGGCGGCGGCCAGCACGGCGACCGGGGACGAGATGCCGTACTGGAGGTGACGGTGGCGGACCCAGGCGCTGTCGAAGCCCAGCCGCTCGCCCAGCTCGATGATCTCCAGCGTGGACGCGTGGCCCCGGCCCGGGTCGGCCGCGTCGAACAGACCGATCGTGAGGAAGCCCAGCTTGCGCAGCGGGCGGGGAGTGGACGGCACGGACTCTCCTCCAGCGGTCGTACGTCGCTACCGTGCCCGATTCTGGCAGCCGAGTGTGACAACCGTGTGATCACGACAGCGGGATGGTGACCTCGTCCTCGACCGGCGGATCGATCTCCTGGGCCCGGTTGCCGGTCGCGGCGAAGCAGCGCAGCCGTACCGCCTCCGGGGAGACGTCCAGGCGCAGGAAGCACTTGAAGAACGGCGGGCTGTAGGTGGCCGAGCCGGGCGAGAACAGCTGGCTGTAGATCTTGTGGACCGGCAGCCGGAACCGGGAGGTGCGGTCCGGGCGCCCGCCGGCCCCCAGCAGGCTCGCGACCAGGCGGGTGCGCCGGGAGACCCGGGTCTCCGGGCCGGGCGCGCGGACCGGTTCGATGCCGAGCCTTTCGGCGACGACGGCCGTCGCCTCGGACTCGCTGAGGGCGAAGAAGCGGCGCAGGCGCAGGCGGCGGCCGTACAGGCGGCTGTAGAAGGCCAGCGAGTCGCCGCGCAGCGGATAGCAGCGGAACTCCCGCTCGGTCACGTTCGCGACCGACACCCGCGGGATGGTGTGCGTGGCGTGCATGAACGCGCCGCCGCCGCCCGCCACCACGTACTGAATGGTGCGCCCGTCCACGTCGACCGGATAGCGCTGGTAGTTGTGGATGTCACCGCCGATCGCGGCCACGTAGTGGTGGTCCGGCTCCCGGACGATGTCGTCGACCGTGCCACCGCCCTCGATGGCGCAGGGGTGGTGCTCGCCGTCCACGTACAGGGGTGAGCCGGTGATCAGGATCTTCGGCTCGGGCCCCCGGGAGACCTCGCGCAGCCACGCGCCCTGTTCGGCGTCGATCGTGCCCAGCAGCCCGGTGTCGATGCCGACGATCCGCACCGGTCCGGCGTCGATCGCCCAGTACGGCCCCGGCTGCACGGCCCGTTGCCCCGGCGCCGACCTCGACTTCCGTGCGGCCGCCAGGCGTTCCTCGTCCGCCGGGCGCGCCCGGTGCCAGAGCAGTGCACGCCACCAGGCCCGGGTGAGTGGGCGGGGTGTCGGCTCGGGGTCGAGGGGTGGGGTGCCGGCGCAGAAGACACGCATGAACCCGCCGAGGTCCTCGTACCAGTCGTGGTTGCCCGGTATCGCGAATATCGGCGCCGGGTAGTCGTGGTACGGCCGGAAGAACTTGGTGCCGTAGTCGTCGGCGCTGCCCACGGGGTAGATCACATCGCTCGCGATCACCGCGAAGTCGGTGTCCTGACCTGTCTTCAGAAACCCGGGTACGACGGCGTACTGGGAGTCGTCGCCCTCGCCGGTGTCCCCGATGACCATGAAGGAGAACCGCTCCGGCACGTCCCGCCGGATCACCTTGTCGGCGGGTGCCCCCGCCGCGGCCCGCCGCGCCACCCACCGGCTGCGGGTGCGGCCCGTGGGGTCGCCGAACCACGACGCCAGCACACCGTTGCGGGCGGCCCACAGGACCCTCGGGTTCAGCCACGACAGCTTCTCGACGTGGTCGGGCATGAGCTGCTGGTAGACGCCGCGTTCGGACGGGCCCCAGCCGGCGCCCCGTGCGGTATCGCGTGAGGATTCAGACACGCGACGCACGGTAACAACCGGCCGGCCGACGGCCGTTGGCCGGGGCCCGGTCCACCTGCTGACCCTCCTCGGCACGTCCGGCCCGCGCGCGCCGGTCAGGGCGACGCTCCTGACCGCCACGCGAAAACGCCGAGGTGCCGCGCGAGCGGGCGCGAACAGCGGTCCGTGGCCCCGGAGTTGCTTCGGTTCCTGCCGTGACCGATCCACGCGGGGTACCTCGTCCCGTTGAGGAGGTGTCGTGAGGGTGAGGGCCTTGCGGCCCGGCTGTGCACGATGAAGGGGACATGGGTACCGGTCTCCGCTGTCGGGCGGAAGAACCAAGGTCGAACTTGATTAGACAAGTTGGCGTGGAGGAGGTCAGGTGGCACCTTGCTCGGCCGCATCGCCGGCCACCGCCGCCCAGGGCCCTTCCGGATCCGGGCCGCTGTGAGCCTCCCACCTCTCACGTGCCCGACAGGCGCGCGGAACCGCCCGGACTCCCGGTCGTCCACAGTGGTCACCCCGAGGCCTCCTGCGCTCGCGCCGGCCGGTACGGCACTGCGGAAGCACCGGGGCCGTCCCAGGCGCACCGTTCGGCATAGGGAAAACCCTCGAATGCTCCCGACCTGGCTGCCATGTTCCGGCCAAAGCTGAAATCCTCCCCCCGCACACAGATCCTCCCCGGTGTGTACACGGATCACGGTCCCCGCACAGCTCAGCTCGTCCCGGGCGGCACACCCGTCTGCCCGGGTCTGTCACCGGCCGCGACCCGGCGGCCGCAGCAGGAGGAGTACGAGTGAGACGTCTTCCCCGCAGACGGGCCACGGTCGGAGCCGCACTGGTCTCCACCGCGGCCTTCCTTGCCGTCGGCATCCAGTCGGTCCCGGCGACGGCCACGCCCGCAGGCCCCCACCCCAGCCCCCTTCGCGCCGGAGGCCTGGAGGCCGGGCTCACGCCCGCCCAGCACTCCGCGCTGCTCAAGAGCGCCAGGCAGAAGACCGCGGCGACCGCCCGCACGCTCGGGCTCGGCGCGCAGGAGAAGCTGGTCGTCAGGGACGTCGTCAAGGACAACGACGGCACCCTGCACACCCGTTACGAGCGCACCTTCGCCGGACTCCCCGTCCTCGGCGGCGACCTGGTCGTCCACACCCCGCCCGCCTCCCTCGCCGCGGGCACCGTGAGCACGACCTTCAACAACAAGCACAAGATCAAGGTCGCCTCCACCACCGCGACCTACGCCAAGTCCGCCGCCGAGACCAAGGCCCTCAGGGCCGCCAAGGCCCTCGACGCCAAGAAGGCCACCACCGACAGCGCCCGCAAGGTGATCTGGGCCGGCAGCGGCGCACCGAAGCTCGCCTGGGAGACGGTGGTCGGCGGCCTCCAGGACGACGGCACGCCCAGCCAACTCCACGTCATCACCGACGCCACCACCGGCAAGGAGCTGTACCGCTACCAGGCGGTCAGGACCGGCACCGGAAACACCCAGTACAGCGGCACGGTGAGCCTCAGCACCACGCTGTCCGGCTCGACGTACCAGCTGTACGACACCACGCGCGGCGGCCACAAGACCTACAGCCTGAACAACGGCACCTCCGGCACCGGCACCCTGATGACGGACTCCGACGACGTCTGGGGCACCGGGTCCGGTTCCCACACCCAGACCGCCGGAGCGGACGCGGCCTACGGGGCCCAGACGACCTGGGACTTCTACAAGAACACCTTCGGCCGCAGCGGCATCAGGAACGACGGCGTCGCCGCCTACTCGCGCGTCCACTACAGCAGCGGGTACGTGAACGCCTTCTGGGACGACAGCTGCTTCTGCATGACCTACGGCGACGGCTCGGGCAACACCCACGCCCTGACCTCGCTGGACGTGGCCGGCCACGAGATGAGCCACGGCGTCACCTCCAACACCGCCGGTCTCGAGTACAGCGGTGAGTCCGGCGGGCTGAACGAGGCGACCTCCGACATCTTCGGCACCGGAGTGGAGTTCTACGCCAACAACAGCTCGGACGTCGGCGACTACCTCATCGGCGAGAAGATCGACATCAACGGCGACGGCTCGCCGCTGCGGTACATGGACAAGCCGAGCAAGGACGGCGGATCCGCCGACAGCTGGTACTCCGGGGTCGGCAACCTGGACGTGCACTACTCCTCGGGCCCCGCCAACCACATGTTCTACCTGCTCTCCGAGGGCAGCGGCACCAAGGTGATCAACGGTGTCACCTACAACAGCCCGACCTCGGACGGCGTCGCCGTCACCGGCATCGGCCGGGCCGCCGCCCTGCAGATCTGGTACAAGGCGCTGACGACGTACATGACGTCCAGCACCGACTACGCCGGCGCCCGCACAGCCGCCCTCAACGCGGCCGCCGCGCTCTACGGCACCAACTCCACCCAGTACGCCGGGGTGGGCAACGCCTTCGCCGGCATCAACGTCGGCAGCCACATCACCCCGCCCAGCAGCGGAGTGACGGTCACCAACCCGGGCAGCCAGACCGCCACCGTCGGCACGGCGGTCAGCCTGCAGATCCAGGCGAGCAGTACCAACAGCGGTGCGCTCACCTACAGTGCCTCCGGTCTGCCGGCCGGCCTGTCGATCAACAGCTCCACCGGTCTGATCTCCGGCACCCCCACCACCGCGGGCACCTCCAGCACCACCGTCACGGTCACCGACTCCACCGGCGCGTCCGGCACCGCGACCTTCGGCTGGACGGTCAACTCCGGTGGTGGCGGCGGTTGCACCGGGACCCAGCTGCTGACCAACCCGGGCTTCGAGTCGGGCAGCACCGGCTGGACGGCGACCAGCGGGGTCATCACCACCGACAGTGGTGAGGCGGCCCACGGCGGTTCCTACAAGGCCTGGCTCGACGGCTACGGTTCCTCGCACACCGACACCCTGTCCCAGTCGGTGACGATCCCCGCGGGCTGCAAGGCGACCCTGACCTTCTACCTGCACATCGACACCTCGGAGACCACCACCGGCACCCAGTACGACAAGCTGACGGTGACCGCGGGTTCGAAGACCCTCGCGACCTACTCGAACCTCAACAAGGCCTCCGGCTACAGCCAGAAGTCCTTCGACCTGTCCTCGCTGGCGGGCTCGACGGTCACGCTGAAGTTCAACGGGGTCGAGGACTCCTCGCTCCAGACCAGCTTCGTCGTGGACGACACCGCCGTGACGACCGGCTGAGGGATGGCCGCGGTCCCGCACCCCCGGGTGCGGGACCGTTCGCACGTCAGCTCAGCGGATCCAGCGTCAGATACGCCTGCTGCGGGTTGCCGTCGTTCACCAGCGACTCGTGGTTGCCGACGTCGTCGAAGGCGAACGCGTACGCCTTGCCGTCGGCCATCTGCGCGTGGATCTTGCGCGCGTAGTGGTTGGTCACCGCGTCCTGGTAGAAGTTCGCCGCCGAGGTGTCCGGCTGGTTGGGGTTGGTCAGCAGCGTCGAGCGGTTGAAACCGGCGCACAGCGTGCGGGAGATGGGCCCGCGGACGTTGTCGTTGGGCGCGTCCAGCAGCTTGTGGCAGCCGAAGATGCTGTCCGCGTCCGGCTTCTGGAAGCTCGTGACGATCGCGCCGGAGGCGTTGGTGAAGTTCATGACGTTCCCCGAGACCCGGCCGTAGTACTTGGTGTTCGGCTGGTTGGCGAACGGGGTGACCGTGAGGGTCGACGTCGAGTACTTCTGCCAGACCCGGTTGACGTAGTCGTCCATCACGCTCGCGGGAAGGGCCCCGGTCTCCACCCCGTACAGCGGGGAAAGGGCGCGCAGCACGGTGCCGTCGGAGCGGGTCTGGATCAGGTTGGCCCAGCCGCCCGGCTGTCCGCGCAGCGCGTCGAAGAAGCCGGTGTAGCCACCGGACTTCAGGTGCCCGGTGCTGCTCACGCTGCCGTCGGAGCGCTGCACGCCGACCGCGTACGGTGCCGAGAACATGTCCACCTGGGTGCTGTTGAGCCACAGCCCGGCGTCGTTGAGCGTGTACTCCGACCAGTTGAACAGGATGGTGCGGTTGGGGTCGGACGGGTTCTGCACGGCCGGCTGGACGAGCCCTCCGGTGGTCAGCCGGAAGTCGAGCTTCTGCCCGTAGGAGAAGTAGATCCGGCCGGAGAACTTCGGTATCCGGATCGTCTTCGACTGCCCGGCGGCCGGGCCGGCGATCGCCGCGTCCGGCGCGGGAGTGGGCGGATTTCCGCCCGCCGGCCAGGCGTGGAAGGCGCCGCCCGCGTCGGCCCAGCCCTGGCGTCCCGAGGACAGCTGGGTGCCGAGGTCGTAGACGTACACCGGGTCGGAGCGGCCCGAGTTGTTGGTGATCTTCAGCGGAATAGTGTCCGGTACGGCGGCTCCGGCGCGGTCCGGTGTGGCCAGCGCGACAAGGCCGCCGGCCAGGACCGCCGCGACCGCGAGGGGCAGCGCCGGGCGGGTGATGCTGGGGAGCACTCTCCACCTCCGTGTGGGGATCGGGGTCGTACGGACATTGGTCCGTACCTGTTTGAGAGCGCTCTCAGCGTCATGCTGAGACGCGTGCATGTCAATACAGGGGACGAGATCCGCCAGGCGCCCGCGGCGGGCCCCGGAACCCGGTCTCAGAAGGCGCGCTTGAGCAGGTCGAGCAGCGCCGCCCAGTGACGCTCGTCGGCCTCACGGTCGTAGGCGGGGGTGTCCGCCTGGGTGTAACCGTGCTGCGCGTCCTCGTAGACCTCGCACCTGTGCCGCACCCCGGCCGCGGTGAGAGCCGCCTCGAAGCGCCTGACCTGGTCCTCGGGCAGCGACGGATCATCGCCGGCGTGGCCGAAGTACAGCTCGGCGGTGATGGACCCGACCGCCCGGTGCGGGCTGCGGGGGTCGTCGGTGGCGAGCCGCCCGCCGTGGAACCCGGCCGCCGCCGCGACCCGGTCGGGATGGGCGGCGGCCGTCCGGACGGCGAGCACGGCGCCCATGCAGTAGCCGGTGATCGCGACCGGGCCGCCGGGGGTGAGCGGGCTGTCGGCCAGCCACCGGAGATAGGCCTCCGCGTCCCGCTCGATCAGATCCGGCGTGAGCGACGCCACGATCGGGCCGAGCCGCTCCCAGAGGGTCGGGTCGGCGCCCGGGTCGATGAATTCGGGCAGCCCGAGCACCGGGGTCCGGCCGAGGCGGTAGAACACGTTCGGCACCAGGACGGTGTAGCCGGCTCCGGCCAGCCGGTCGGCCATCGACCTCAGGTGCGGGCGTACCCCGTAGGCGTCCTGGTAGAACAGCACGCCCGGACGGGGGCTCCCGTCGGCGGGGCGGGCGAGGTAGGCGTCGGCGATGCCGTCGGCGGCCGGGACGTCGACGGTTGTTCCCTGGACATCGGTCATGGTGGGAAAGCCCTCCTTGGAGGCATGGGCGCCGGCGGCGAGCGCCCCTTGGCGCCGCGGGTACGGCCCATGCTGCCACGCAAGATCCATCCCGCCCCATCCGCCCGCCGCGCTCACTCGAAGCGGCTGGGGTCCCCCGCTCCCCGCCGCACGATCTCCGCCTCGCCGCTGGAGAAGTCCACCACCGTCGTCGGCTCGGTGCCGCAGTCCCCGGAGTCGACCACCGCGTCCACCGCGTGGTCGAGCCGGTCCTTGATCTCCCAGCCCTGGGTCATCGGCTCCTCCTCGTCCGGCAGCAGCAGCGTGCTGGACAGCAGCGGCTCGCCCATCTCGGCCAACAGGGCCTGGGTGACCAGGTGGTCGGGGATGCGCACACCCACGGTCTTCTTCTTGGGGTGCAGCAGCTTGCGCGGCACCTCGCGGGTGGCCGGGAGGATGAAGGTGTAGCTGCCGGGAGTCGACGCCTTCACGGCCCGGAACACGTCGTTGTCGACGCGGACGAACTGGCCGAGCTGCGCGAAGTCCCGGCACATCAGCGTGAAGTGGTGCCGGTCGTCCAGGTGGCGGATCGAACGGATCCGGTCCATGCCGTCCCGGCTGCCCAGGCGGCAGCCCAGTGCGTAGCAGGAGTCGGTCGGGTATGCGATGAGCGCACCCGACCGCACCGCGTCGGCGACCTGGCCAATGCTGCGCGGCTGCGGGTTCTCGGGGTGCACGTCGAAGTACTTCGCCATCTGCCGAGCTTAATGCCGTCCCCCACCACCGCGCGCGCGGCTCCGGCGCGCCCGTGTCGCCCCCGTCTCCGCCGGCATGCCCCGGCCTGCTGGAGGCGGCCGTGGTGGAGGACAGCCGGTGGGCGTTCATGACCGGTCCGCACGCCTCTGCCCTGGTCACCGGCGTGCTCCGCCTGCTGGGTGCGGTCCTCGCGGCGGCCGGGATGCGCCGAGGGGCGGCTCCGGAAGCCGGCTGAGGGACGTTCGCCCGGCGCACCCGAACTGCCGGTGTACGCCGCTGATCGCGGGGCATCCGACGTGTGAGGCACCCGGGGCCGTCCCCCCGCTCCGGGTCGCGATGTCTCCGCCGGCGGTTCCACCCCCCCCAGGACCGCCGGCGGAGCCGTGCCCGTCGACGGCCGGGACAGGGGGTCACCCCTGGGGTCCTGGGGTAACGTCCCCTTCGAAAGCCGAGGTCAACCCGACGACGAGGAGAAGGGCGACGTGGCCGGCCGAGCCGACGAGAGCCCCCACGCCCAGCAGCCGCACGACACCGACAGCGCCTGGGCGGAGCAGCTGCTGGACCATCTGCGTCCCGCCGGCCGCGAACCGCGCCGGGTCGTCGGCTGGCTCGGACCGGCCGTGCGGGCCACGGTCTGCCTCCAGGACGCGCACGGCGGCCTCCTCGCCGGTGAACGCCTGCCCCTCGACGAAACCGTGCTCGCCGACGTGGTCACCGGCCGGATCTCCTCGGCCGCCCTGGAAGACGGCGAACGCCATGTCCGCATGGTCCGGATACGGCATCCCGAACAGGGCCCGGCGGCGGGAGCGGTGCTTGCGGTGGCCCGCCCGGAACCCTTCGACCGGCGCGCCGCCGAGATCGTGAACCGCACCGCGGGCGTGCTCGAACTGCTCCTGCGTGAACGGGAGCTGACGGAGGCCGGGCGCCGGCTGCGGCGCGCCACGGCCGACCTGCGGCTGGCCATCCTGCAACTGCTGATGGTGGAGGACACCGTCTCCGCCCGCCGGGTCGCCGCGGGCCTGTGGCCCGGACTGCTCGAAGAGGACTCGGCCCGCGTCTACGTCGTCGAGGGTCCCCCCGCCGAGCGGGACACGCTCGCCGACGCCTGCGCCGACGCCACCGACGGCGAGGCCCTCGTCGTGCGCTGCCCCGCGATGGACGGCCACGTCATCGTCGTCAGCCCCAAACCATCGGCGGGGGAGCGGCTGCGTTCCCTCGTCGACGGCCGGCCGGGCACCTTCCTCGGCGGCAGCCTGCGCCAGCGCCTCGCCCGGACCGCCACCGCCTACCGGCAGGCCATCAGCGCCCTCGCCGTCGCCCGCTTCCGGCCGGACCAGGCGGCCGTCTACGCCGAACGCACCCATCCCGAACGGCTCATGCACCCGGCCGCACTGCGCGCCTGGTCCGCCGGCGTGCTGCGTCCCCTCGACCGACTGCCGCACCACATCCGCGCCGAACTCCTCGCCACCACCCGCCTGGGCCTGGAGTTCACCGCGGTCAGCGCGGCCAAGGTCCTCGGCGTCAGCCGCAACACCGTCCGCGCCCGGATGGACCGTGTCGAGGCACTGCTCGGCACCGACTTCTCCGACCTCACCACCCGCGCCGCCGCCCACCTCGCGCTCAACACCGAGGCGACGCAGGACCCGTACGGCCCCGACGACCCGGCCCCGGACCCGCCGGCCCCCGCCCGCCTCGGCGACCTGCTCGCCTCGACCGCGCTGCGGGCCTGGGCCCGCGACCTCCTCCGCCGCCTCGACGGCGACGGCCGCGACCTGCGCGGCACCCTGCGGGCCTGGCTCGCCGCGGACTCGAACGCCGAACGCACCGCCCGGGACCTGGGCGTCCACGCCCAGACCGTGCGCGAACACGTCCGGGCCGCCGAACCGGTCCTCGAGCGCCAGTTGCTGGCCATGGGCAGCGACCTGTACGAGGTCGTTCTCGCCCACCTGGCCACCGGCGCCCTCGCCGTACCCGCACTCGGCGGGTGAACCGGGGCGAAGCGGACTCACCTGTGCACGAGTGAGCCTTCGCCGCTGGGGAAAGGGCACCGGCGCGATACCCACCGCCGTGCCCCGCACGTAAGTTCAGCAGTCCGCGGGGCACGACCGGAACGGGGGACCGGTCGGAGCCCCGCGCGTCTCAGGCGCCCAGCCGGACCGGCACCTCCTGCCAGCCGTGGGCGATGAACGACGGCACGTGCCGCAGCTCGTCGGGGCCGACGGCCAGGCGCAGCCCGGGGAAGCGGGCGAACAGCGCGGGCAGCGCGGTCAGTGCCTCCATGCGGGCCAGCGGAGCGCCGACGCAGCGGTGCACACCGACCCCGAACGCCAGATGGTCGTCGGCGCCGCGCGCCGCGTCGAAAGCGGCCGCGTCCGGTCCGTAGTGCGCGGGGTCCAGCCCGGCGGCCGCGTACGTCGTGATGATCGCGTCCCCGGCCGGGATCGTCACGTCAGCGACCTTCAGGTCCGCGACCGCGAACCTGAGGGGCAGCGCGGCGATCGACGGGTGCACCCGCAACGTCTCCTCCACCACCGCCTCCCAGCCGATGCCTCCGGAGCGCACCGCCGCCAGCTGCGGCGGGTGGGTCAGCAGGGCGACGACCGCGTTGCCGATGAGATTGACGGTGGTCTCGAACCCGGCGCCGACCACCAGCAGTAGCGTGTGCAGCAGTTCCTCGTCGGAGAGCCGGTCGCCGTCCTCGTCCCGGACCCGGATCAGTTCCGTGGTGAGATCGTCGCCCGGATTCCTCCGCCGGTGCGCGAGCAGCGCCCCCAGCACCGTACCGATCCGTTCCTGCACGGACGCCGCCAGTTCCGGGCTCGGGTCGGAGGTGTCGAAGATGTCGGCGATGAGCCGTGCCGCGTCCGCGCGCAGCGAGTCGGGCACCCCCAGCAGTTCGCAGATCAGGCGCATGGGCAGCGGATGGGCGAGGGCCGCCCGGAGGTCGACCACCCGGCCGTCGGCGCCCTCGGCCTCCAGCTCGTCCAGCAGTCCGGCGGTGATGGCGGCCACGCGCGGGCGCAGCGCCTCGGTGCGCCGGTGCGTGAAGCTCGGCGCCACCAGCTTGCGCAGCCTGGTGTGGTCGGGACCGTAGGTGGAGAGCATGTTGACCACGCCCACCCAGCTCACGATCCAGCTCCAGGCCGGGTGCTCGCCGGTCTGTGGCCACAGTCGCCAGTGCCGGCGCGCGTCCTTGCTCACCAGGGGATCGAGGATCAGTTCCTTGAGGACGTCGTGTCCGGTGGGCGCCCAGGCGGGGATGCCGCCGGGCAGTTCCACGGGGACGACCGGGCCGAGGGCGCGCAGCCGGGCGCTCTCCGCCGCGATGTCGGTGCCGAAGGGGTCGAGCGGGACGCGGTCGGTGACGGTCACGACTGCTCCTGGCTGGTCGGTCTCGCGAGGCGGTCATGCCCAGTACACACCGTCATCGACCGTGAGCGAACAGTGCGTATCGGGACTCGGCCGAAACCGGCCGGATCGACACCTCACCTTGCCGCGGGTTCGGCCGGCAGGTTGAAGACGTGGTCCGGAGAAACGATCTTCGTGATCGCCTCGCCGAACAGGGTGCTGGGCTCCTGGCCTTCGTGGTCGATGTCGGTGTTGAGCAGCACCACGAGGGTCGCCTGCGCCGAAGGGAGGTAGATGGTCAGGGACTCGTAGCCCGGGAGGGAGCCGTTGTGGCCGATCCAGCCCTGCACGTTGAAGATGCCCAGTCCGTACCCGGCGCCCGGGATCGGCGTCGCCGGCGTGATGAGCCGCTGCCTCTGCGTGGCCGGGCTGATCATCCACCTGCCGTCCGGGAATTGGCCGGTCGCCACCGTGCGCGCCCACACCCGCAGGTCCTCCTGCTTCGAGACCATGGCGCCCGCCGCCCATCCCCAGGACGGGTTCCAGTCGGCCGTGTCCGCGACCTTGCCGTTGGCCGTCTGGTCCGTGTAGCCCTGCGCGTGCGGGGCGGGGAACTCCGCACCGGCCGGGAACAGCGTGTGCGTCATGCCGGCCGGGTCGAGGATGTTCTGCTGGATGTAGTGGCCGAGCCGCTGCCCGCTCTCCTTCTCGACGACCAGGCCGAGCAGGATGAGATTGGTGTTCGAGTAGAAGAACTTCTCTCCCGGCGGGAACAGTACCGGGTGCTTGAAGGAGTAGGCGAGCAACTCCTGGGGCGTGAACGGGCGTTGCGGGTCGGACGTGAGCGCCTTGTAGAAGTCGTCGTCCTCGGAGTAGTTGAACAGCCCGCTGCGCATGCCGGCCAGCTCCCGCAGCGTGATGGTGTCCCGGTTCGGCACACCGTCGACGTACTTACCGATCGGATCGTCCAGGCCCACCTTGCCCTGGTCCACCAGCTGCAGCAGCGCCGTCACGGTGAACGTCTTGGTCTCGCTGCCGATCCGCATGTACAGGTCCGGTGTCATCGGCCTGCCGGTGCTCTTGTCGGCGACACCGAACGAGCTGACGTAACTGCCCCGGTCCGGGGTCCAGATGCCGACGGTCACCCCCGGCACGTTCGCCTCCTGCATCACCTTCTGCACGGCGGCGTCGAGTTGGCGGGCCACGGTGGGGGTGAGGGTGCGGACGTCCGGGCCCGAGGGGGAGGGGCTGGGTGAGGCGGCGGCGAACGCGACGGGAACGGAGGCCGGTGCCGCCCCTGCGGGAGCACCGGCGAGCGGAACCATCAACGTCCCCAACGCGACGGCGAACGCGGCCCCCCGGCGCAGGCGTGCGGGCGAATGCGACATGGGCTGACTCCAAGCACGTGAGAGCCGAACGCGCGGTGGGCGGGACGTCGGAGCCCTGTCACCCCAGCATAGGAGCGCCCATCCGGGGGCGCCTGTCGGCCGTGGACACCGGGCTGCGGCACCCCTCCACGGTCGTACGGCGCCTCGAACCGCGCCCGAGGACGTCGACGGTCGGCGGTGGGTGCTGCCAAGGGGGCCCGTCGTGTGGCGGAATGTGCCGTCGGCGGCATGGGGCGCGGTTGTGCGGCGCCTCGGGGGTGTCCGCGGGTGTCGAGCGTCGGCGGTGGGTGCTTTCAAGAGGCCCGTCGTGTGGTGGGGTGTGCCCTCGGCGGCACTGGTCGCCGTCCTACGGCGGTCCGCCGCGGGATGTTTGCCGGACGGGCGGAAGGCCACGTTCGAGGGGCGGGCTCACCCGACCCGGTGAGCCCGGGGCCGGGCGTACCGGTGGCGCGCCCCGGGCGTTGCCCCGGCATGAATGTCAACGACCGCGTGGACCGGACGAACCGCAGGGCTCCGGTGGACCGTACCCGTGAGCCGATCCATGCCCAACTCGTCGCGGAGTGGCGGGCCGGGGGACGGACCGTGCCCGCGCAACGGGAGGCCCTGTGGGCCACCCTCGTCGGGATCGCGCTGCGTATCCGGGCCGAGCCCGAACGCTCCTGATCCGCTACTGCTCGCACAGCGGCGCGTGGACCGCCAGCGTGCCGTTGGCCTCCCGCAGCGCCGCCTCCAGGGTGCCGGGCGTGTGCAGCGAGCCGGTGCCGTCGGGCGGGACCAGCCACTCCAGGGAGCGGGCGGGCCGGTAGGGCGGCGGTACCGCCACCCAGGAGCCCTTGGTCGCGTACCGCAGACCGGTGCCGACCCAGCCCCCGGACGGGTCCGGCGGCAGGAAGAACCCGACCCGGCCCGCGGCGGTGTCCACCAGCGTCGGCCCCGGTACGGGCAGCGGGGGCCGCCACAGCAGGTCCAGGGCGAGCAGGCCGAGCCGGTCGGGAACGCTCAGGACGTCCCAGAAGCGTCCCGCCTCCAGCAGCGTGACACCCTCGCCGTGGTCCCACTGCCATTTGCAGGCGCGCGGATCGGCCGCCGCCGCGGCCAGCCACTCCACGCCCCGCATCCACATCGTGTTCGTCATGCACTGCTCCGGATGGTCCTCGCTCGTCTGTCATGGACGTGGAAAACAGGCGTGACCGGGCACTTGGTGCGCCTGCACCCCAACCCGGCATATGCATGCTCGTAGATATTTCTATCTGGCGGAAGGGGTGGCGCGGCCTGGCGTTTGAGAACGGCGTGTTCGAACACCGAGCGCAGGTTCGGTGATTGAAGGTGGAGCGTCACCCTCATGGGCGACGCACGTCCGGTTGGCGCGTGATTCGAGTGTGATCGCGATTGATTCGAGCGTCACTTCTTGATGGTTTAGCTATTTCGGTCGTAGGCTCACGCTGTTCCGTCATCACACCCACCGAGGTACTCCATGGACCGCACGCGTCTGCACGCCCTCCTGGCCTGCGAGAGTGCCGAGGCCGAACGCCGCAACCCACGTTCCCGGGCGGCCTACGCAGGGGCCGACCACCTCTTCGGCCGGGTACCGATGACCTGGATGAACAAGACCGCCGGAGCCTTCCCCCGGTATCTGGCCGGCGCGCGCGGCGCCCGGGTCACCGACGTGGACGGGCACGAGTACATCGACTTCTGCCTCGGTGACACGGGAGCGATGGCCGGTCACTCGCCCGCTCCGGTCACCGCGGCGGTCCACCGGCGCTTCGCCGGCCTGGGCGGGGCCACCGCCATGCTGCCCACGGAGGACGCCGAGTGGGTCGGCGCCGAGCTGACCCGCCGCTTCGGCCTGGCCCGCTGGAGCTTCTCGCTGACCGCGACCGACGCCAACCGGTGGGCGATCCGGCTCGCCCGGGCGGTCACCGGGCGCCCGAAGATCCTCGTGAACAGCTACTGCTACCACGGCAGCGTCGACGAGTCGCTGATCGTCGTCGGCCCGGACGGGCACGGCACCGCACGCCCGGGCAATGTCGGCGCCCCCTGCGACGTCACCCTGACCAGCAGGGTCGCCGAGTTCAACGACCTCGCGGGGCTGGAGCGCGAGCTGGCCCACCAGGACGTCGCCGCCGTTCTGATGGAACCCGCGCTCACCAACATCGGCATCGTCCTGCCCGAACCCGGCTACCTCGCCGGTGTACGGGACCTGACCAGGCGGTACGGCACCCTGCTCATCAACGACGAGACCCACACCTTCTCCGCGGGTCCCGGCGGCTGCACGGCCGCCTGGGACCTCGAACCCGACCTGCTCACCATCGGCAAGGCGATCGGCGGAGGCATCCCGGCCGGTGCCTACGGCCTCTCGGGGGAGCTCGCCGAGCGGCTGCTGGCCCGCGCGGACCTGGACCTCGTCGACATGGGCGGCGTGGGCGGCACCCTCGCCGGCAACGCGCTGTCGGTCGCCGCGATGCGGGCCACCCTGGAACAGGTGCTCACCGACGAGGCCTTCGCCCGGATGGAGAAGCTCTCCGAACGCTTCGCGTGGGGCGTCCGGGCCGGTGTCGAGGCGCACCAGCTGCCCTGGACCGTCAGCCGCCTCGGCGCCCGCACCGAATACCGCTTCACCTCGCCGGCGCCGCGCACGGGCACCGAGTCCGCGGCGGCGGCCGACCCGGAGCTGGAGGACTTCCTGCACCTCTACCTCGCCAACCGGGGCATCCTGCTGACCCCGTTCCACAACATGGCCCTGATGTGCCCCGACACCGCCGAGCAGGACGTCGACACGCACACCGAGGTCTTCGCCGCGGCCCTGGCCGAACTGGCGGGATGAGGAAGAACGTGGCACAGATGGACGAGATCGACCGGGCCATCCTGCGCGAGCTGCAGACCGACGGCCGCATCGCCTATGCCGACCTCGGCCCGAAGGTCGGCCTGTCCGCCTCCGCGGCCCGGCAGCGCCTGCAACGTCTGCTGGATTCCAGGGCCGTGCAGGTCGTCGGCGTCACCGACCCGATGGCCATGGGCGGGCAGGCCATGGCGCTGCTCGGCATCGGCGTCGACGGCGACCCGCGCACGATCGCGGACGCCCTCGCCGAACGCCCCGAGGTGGTCTACTCGGTGCTCACCTCCGGCGGCTTCGACCTGTTCGCGGAGGTGGTCGCTCCGGGGCCCAAGGACCTGTTGGACTTCGTCAACGACGCGGTGCGGCCCCTCGAGGGCGTTCGGGAGATCCAGACGTTCCCGTACTTCGGGATCCACACCCACCGCTTCCTGTGGGACGTGGGCTGACCCGGGTGTCTTCCGGTGACGCGCTCGAGCCGGGTGCGCGCTCAGGTGACCGGTGGCTGGGGTGTCAGGACCAGCAGGGTCGCGTCGTCGCGGACCTCGTAGCGCAGCTGTCCGATGTCCGCCCACACGGCGCCGGCGAGTTCACCGGAAGGGGTGTCCGCGAAGGCGGTCAGCCGCTCGGCCAGGGGATAGAAGGCATCGGAGGCGTCCCGGGCCTCCCAGACGCCGTCGGAGGCCAGCAGCAGGCGGTCTCCCGGCTCGAGCGGCACCGTGACCTCCTTCGGGGGATCGGCGTCGACCAGCCCGAGGCCCAGGGGAGCAGCCGCCGCGACCGTCACCTCCCGGGCCTGATCCGCATGCAGCAGCACCGGCGCCGGATGCCCGCAGCCGACCACCCGGACCGTCCGCGCGTCCACCGTGAACTCCAGGAGCACCGCGGTCGCGAACAGCTCCGCGTGCCGCACACCCGCCGAGTCCACCGCCAGCCTGCGGTCCATCCGGGACGCGACCGACTCCAGGTCCGGCTGGTCCAGCACCGCCTCCCGGAACGCCCCCAGCAGCGACACCACCGTCGCGACCGCCGTCAGCCCGTGCCCCTGCACGTCCCCCATCACCGCGCGGACGCCGTACGGCCCCTCCCGCACCTCGAAGAAGTCGCCGCCCACCAGCGTCCCGTCCTGGGCCGCCCGGTAGAAGCCCGCGCACCCCACCCGTCCGACACGCTCCGGCAGCGGCGGCATGACGGCCCGCTGCACGGCCTGGCCGATCGCGCGCTCCGTGTCCAGCTGTGCGTCGCGGCGACTGCGGACGAAGGAGACGAACACACTCAGCAGGGCGACGAACACGATGGTGAGCAGGTCGGTGTTGCCGGGACGGTTCAGGTGGGTGGCCGGCAGGTGCAGCACCATGACGACCAGCCCGCCGAGGACGGCGGTGGCCAGCGGTCCGTACGACAGGACGGCGAGCGGCGGGATCGCGCCCAGCAGGAACCCCAGGTCGTTCGCGTGCGGTGTGATGAGGGTGGCCGCGGTGACCCCGACGAGCAGCAGCACCGGCAGCACCCGCACCCACCGCGGCGGTGGCGCGCCCCGCAGCCAGCCGCGCTCTTCCCGGTTCCGACGCGACGACCAGCCGCGCACCGATCTCACATCCCCACGCTACGCCGCCGCCGGGGGAGGGGCTCCCCCGGGAAATTCGCTCGACGCGGGCCCGGTCGCCCGCCTAGCGTGTGCGGCACGCCCGAGACGGACGGAAGGAGGCGAGCGATGCAGATCACCGTCATCCTGCGCTCCCCCCTCCCCGTTCCGCGGGCGTAGCACGTCTGATCCGGCCGGGAGCGCGCCCACTCAGCGCAGTACGCATCCCGGAGGAATCCATGACCACTGTGGTCATCCGCACGCTCGACGAGAGCAGTGCTCACCTTTTCGACGCCCTGCCCGACCCCCTGGGCCTGGGCGAGAAGCACCGGCAGACCCGGTACCGTCCCGGCTGGAAGCGGGTCGCCCTGCGCGACGGCCGGATCGTGGCCCGCGCCGCCTGGTGGGGCCGGTCCGAGGACGCCGAGCCGCTCCTGATCAACTGGTTCGACGTGGCCGAGGGAGAGGAGGGTGCGGGAGCCGAACTCCTGCGCACCGCCCCCTGGCACACCGCGGAGCTCGAACTCGATCTCCCTGCCGGCTGGCGTGACGTTCCCGAGCAGCGGGCCGCCGTCGCCACCCGCACCGCCGCCGCCCGCGAGGCCGGATACGAACTGCTGGTGGAGCGCTTCCTGTACCGCTGGACCCCGGAGCACGGCCTGCCCGAGCGCCCCGGGCGCCTCGTCTTCACGGCCGAACCGGACGACTCCGTCTTCTTCGACGCCCTGCGCCGCATCCATTCCGTCACCCTGGACGCCCACGCCCGCCGGGCCATCGCGCACGGCGGAGTGGACCGGGCCGCCCAAGAGGAACTCGACATCTTCCGCTGGTTCCCCTCGCCGCGGGAATGGTGGCAGGTCGCCCGCACGCCCGAGGGCGAGCCGGCCGGCATCCACATCCCCGCCCGCAACTCGTCCGGACCGTGCGTCGGCTTCATCGGCGTCCTGCCGGAACACCGCGGCCACGGCTACGCCTACGACCTGCTCACCGAGTGCACCCACTTCCTCGCCGAACGTGGCGCCGAGTTCATCGCCGGCGCCACCGACCAGGCCAACTTCCCCATGGCCGCGCACTTCACCAGGGCCGGATACCCCGTCGTGCGGGAGCGCCTGAACTTCTGGGCCGGGCGCGATGTCAGTGCCGGGTGACATGCTGACGGAGCGGTGACCGGCAGCGGAACGGGGGAGGGGCCATGGGGTTCGTCGGCGAGGTGTGGTGCGTGCACGCCGGGGAGGAGGCCGTCGGCGAGATCGCGATCGACGACGCCGACTTCCCCTGGCCGTCGGGCCGGTTCACCGCCGGCCCCGGCTTCCCCGCCGCACAGGACCTCTTCGCCCGTGAACTGGCCCTGATGAACCGGGACGACGAGACGGCCTGGGGGGAGTGGTAGCCCGTGTACGACGAGATACGCCGCCGCGTCTCCCTCTTCTCGCCGGGCGGCCCGGTCCCCGAGTTCCTGCTGCACATTGAGGGGGACCGGGCATGGTTCCGGTGGAGCGACGAGCCTTTCGAAGAGGCGTAGGCGACGGTGGCGGGGACACCCCCTAGTCGGCCGGCCCCCCGGTCAGTCGGGTCTCCGCCGCTGCGAGTATCTCGGTGACCCGCAGGCCGAACGCGGCGTCGCAGGCGTGCGGGCGGCCCGTGCGCGCGGCGGTCAGCAGGGCGTCCGCGGCGCGGGTGAGGGCGGGGACCGCGCCCTCGGAACTCCTCGGCAGCAGCGACACGCCGGCCTCGCCCCGCAGCTCGAGGTCGGCCCCGGCCGCCGCGGGTGGTGCCGTCAGGCTCAGCGTGAGCGTGCTCGACGCCCCTGTGGCATGGTCGAGGACCAGGTGCACCGTGTCGGAGGGGCCGTACGCCGCCGCCAGGACCTGCCGTACGTCACCGAGGACCGGCAGCAGGACGGACAGCGCGTGCGGCCCCACGTCCCACAGCGCGCCCTTCTCCCGCCGCCACGGAGAGGCAGCGAACGGGCTGTCGCTGGTGAACACCGCCCCCAGCCACTGCGTCCGCGCGGTGAACCAGCCCGCGGCGGCGGCCTGTTCGTCGATCCAGGCCTCCGGTTCCTTCTGGAAGCGTGTGGTGAAGAACACCACCGAGGCCACTTGGGCCCGCTCCGCCGCCCGGGCGACGGCCCGTGCCTCGGCGACCCCCACCGCCAGGGGCTTGTCCAGCAGCAGATGACGGCCGGCCCGTGCGGCCCGCACCGCCAACTCGGCCTGGACGGACGGCGGAAGGGCCATGGCCACCGCGTCCACGTCGGCCAGCAGCGCCTCCACGTCGTCATACGCCCGGACGCCGTACTGCTCCGCCAGCGCGCCGGCCGCCTCCGGGCGGCGGCCCCACACACCGGCGAAGTCCAGACCGGTGTGTCCGGCGAGGGCGGGGGTGTAGGCCGCCTGGGCCCAAGGCCCCGTTCCCAGCAGTCCGATGCGCATGTCGCGTTCCTTTCTCCTTACCGGTCCCGGCGGTCTCACGACGCCCTGCCCCGGTCGCCGTCGACGCAGGGCGCCTCCGGTTCCCCGTCCCCGGCCAGCCATTGCGCGATGGTCTCGGCGATCGGCAGGCCGGTGTCCATCTCGACGAAGCCGAACTGGCCCGACTGGTTGCACTCCAGGAACCACCAGATCCCGTCCGTGTCCTCCGCGAAGTCGAAGGCACCGTATGCCAGTTCGGCGTCCTTCAGGTACCGCAGGACGGCCTCCCCGACACGCGGGGGCACGTCCACCGGGAGCCAGGGAGAGACCGACGGGGCGAAGCGTACGTCCACGTCGTCGGGGTGGGCGTCCGGATCGGCCGGCTTGCGCGCGGCCAGCAGCCGCTCGCCGACGACCGTGAGCCGGATGTCGGCCCGCTTGGGGATCCGCCGTTGCAGCAGGGTCGGGCCGAAGGCGACGGCCGCGAAGTCGGTGTCCGGCGCGACCCGGCTGGTGGGCACCGCCCGCGGCGGCTCCTGCGGATGCACGCCCGAGACGGGCTTGACCACCAGATCCGGGAAGCGCTGGGCGAACTCCCGGGCGGCCTGCGGAAACGTGGTGATCAGCGTGGCCGGCACCGCGAGTCCGCTGCGCTGGGCGAGCCGCAGCTGCCAGGGCTTGTGGCGCGCCCGGCGGGCCGCGTCCGGATGGTTCATCCAGCGCGCGTCGGTACACCGCAGCATGCCGTACAGCGCCTGGGACGACTCCTCCGTCAGCCACGCGGACGGCTGGGCGGCGCGGGCGGCCGGCTCCCCCGGCCTGCGCAGCCAGATGGAGCGCAGGCCGTTCATGCTCACCAGGCGCCCGCCGACGGACAGATGTCCGCGGCAGGCGCCCTGCACGTACTCGCCCGACAGAGCCACCCCGTTGGTGAGGTCGGCGGGGTCGAACCGGACCACGGGCACGCCCGCCTCGCCCAGTCGCAGGACCACCATGTCCGCCGTCACGTCCTCTTCACTGGTCAGGATGAGCACGGTCATCTTCCGTCGGCCCGCGGTCAGTCGTCGAAGTGCGTCTTGGACCCGGCCGTGGAGGTCGTTGTCCCCAGCGCTCTCAGGGTCGCGTGGTCGGTGGCGGCGATCCGCCCGTCCGGGAGGACGTTCAACTGCAGTCCGGAGTCGTACGCGTACGGAGTGGTGACGTCCAACTGCACAGCGGGGCGCGCGTAGTTGAGCGTGAACGGTTGCATGGTCTCTCCCTGATTCGGCTTTCACGTCCTTATACGAATCGAACGGGTGATTGGTTTCCTTACGCTCCGTAACCATGGTCCGGAGCAAGGCCGTTCGGGGCGTCGGGTAGGAGGACGCCGAGGAGTGCCGCGAGGCTGCGTGACGGCGCCGGCGATTCATCCCGCGAGGGCTCCGCGGGCCGCGGCGAGGGCCTGTTCGGCATAGCCGCGGCCGAACAGCACCACGTGCACCAGCAGCGGGAAGAGCTGGTGCAGGCCCACCCGCCCCCGCCAGCCGTCGGCCAGCGGCGCCGCCTCCTGGTAGCCGGCCAGCACCCGCTCCAGATGCGGGCAGCCGAACAGCCGCAGCATCGCCAGGTCGGTCTCCCGGTGCCCGCCGTGCGCGGCCGGGTCGATGAGCCGGACCTCCCCGTCGGCGCCCCACAGCACATTGCCGTTCCACAGGTCGCCGTGCAGGCGCGCGGGTGGCTCGGGTGGCCCGGCGAGCTCCGGTAGCCGCTCACAGACCCGCTCGACCAGGGCTGCCTCCCCTGACCGTACGGTGCCGGCGTCGACCGCGCCGCGCAGATACGGCAGTACCCGGTGCTCGGCGTACCAGGCCGGCCAGTCGCTCCCCGGTGTGTTGCGCAGGGGTGCGAGGCCGATGTACGCCTCCTCGGGGCCGCCGGGCGGCGGCGCGCCGAACGCCGGCGCCCCGGCGGCGTGCAGGGCCGCCAGAGCATGGCCGAAACGCAGTGCCGCGTTGCCGTCGGGGTGGCCGGTCCTCACGCGTTCGACGACCATCCACCGCTCGTCGTGCCCGAGCACCGCGGGCACCCGGACCGCGCCCGCCTCCCCGAGCCAGCGCAGCCCGGCCACCTCCGCGGGTACGGCGCCTGGGGCGTGGCCACGCTTGACCATCACCACCGTGCCGCCCTCGAGCGTCACCTCGGCGGGCGACCCGGACGCCGCCCGCGTACCCGTGACCGGGCGCCCGGTGAGCCGGGACGCCGCCTGCCCTGGATCCTCGTCTCGGTTGACCACGCCCCCAGCGTACGACCCGTAAATGAGGCTTTCCCAAGGGCGCTTGGACCATTGATACGACTGCTTTCGGCCAAACCAGCCAGTTACTACCCGTGTTGACCCTGTGCGACTGGCGTAAGGGTGCCGCGTCACCGCACCGGGGGCCCAGGGCCCTCGCGGGACTGGGCCGCATTCCCGGATGCCGGCATTCAGGCGGCCCCCCTGCCGCCCACCTCCCTGGGATCTAGCGCCGCTAGATGATGGGGCAACGCTAGTACTGCTGCTGCTCGATTATCTAGCGGTGCTAGGGTCGAACCATGTCGGTGCAGGAACGCAAGCAGCGCGAACGGGCGGACCGCGAACGCCTCATCTTGGCGACGGCCCGCGAACTCGCCGAACAGCAGGGCTGGGACGCGGTCACCACCCGCCGGCTCGCCGAGCGCATCGAGTACAGCCAGCCCGTTCTCTACAGCCATTTCCGCGGCAAGCGCGAGATCATCGGCGCTGTCGCCCTCGAGGGTGCCGCCGAGCTGGCCGCGGCGCTGCGGGCCGCGACCTCCGCCACGGACGGACCTCGCGCCCGGGTCACCGCGCTCGCCCACACCTACCTCGAATTCGCCGCACGCAACCCGGCGGTCTACGACGCCATCTTCGAACTCGACGGCGGCCTGGCGTTCCCACACGAGGACACCCCCGAGCCGCTCAAGGACGCCTTCGCCGCCCTGCTGGAAAGCCTCGGCGAGGTTGCCGGGGACGGCGTCCACCCGGGACTGTTCACCGAGGTGTTCTGGGCGGCCCTGCACGGGCTGGCCACCCTGACCCGAGCGGGACGGCTGCCGCCGGAGGACACCGAGCCGAGGGTGGAGCTGCTGGTGGACCGGCTCGCCATGCTCTGACGCACCGTCCCAGCGGGCACACAGCCGGGGTCCTCGGACCCCGCTGCCTGCCTGCGGCATCGCTTCCGGTCACTCGCGCCCACACGGCGCAGCCGCAGATCGCCGGGCCCCGGACCCCCGGCGGGGCACCCGCCCCGGAAGCCGCGGTGCTCATTGATCACGACCCGATACGCGATCTGCGGCCCAGGAGCACTGGATAACGGCGGAGCAGCGTGGCGCTGGGTCCACTGCTTTGAGTCCCCCTTCGCAACATCCCCCACGCCGGTGACCCAATACGGGTATGCGTCGAGCGCTTCGCATCTTTACCGTGGCCGCCGCCGCGCTCCTCGTCACGGCCGGGCCGGCGCCCCTCGCCAGCGCGGCGGGCCCGGCTCCCAAGCAGTGGTATCTCGACGCCATGGGGGCTGAAGCCATCAGGAAGGTGAGCACCGGCAAGGGGAACAAGATCGCCGTCATCGGCACCGGGGGTGAACCCCGATACGCCCTCACTGCACGGGCAGGCGCTGCGGGGAAGGACGCCCTCGTCGCTGACGGGCTGGCCAAGGGCAGCGTCACGGACACGCGCGACACCACCGGCGCCGGCACCATGGCCCGCCGAGCTCATCGCGGGAACGGGCCGCGGCGGCGGGCTGAGGCGCCTCGCCCCGGGCGCGTGAATCGGTGAGACACGGCGGGGGGGGGTGCCGGCTCGCTTGGGAGGCGGACGAGACGGGAGTTCGTCGCCTGTTCCTCCTCATTCATCCAGCAGATGACTGCTCGCAGGTCGGCTGCGAAGGGCCGTTAGCTGATCTGTTCGGCCAGGGCGAGGATGATGCCTGAGGGGCCGCGGAGGTAGCAGAGGCGGTAGATGTCCTTGTACCGCGCCACCTCGCCGAGCAGTTCGGCGCCATGGGGGCGCAGGCGGGCGATGGTGTCGTCGATGTCGTCCACAGCGAACATGACCCGGTGCAGGCCCAGCGTGTTCGGTGGCGGGTTGTGCGATCCGTCGCCGATCGCCGCGGGGGTGTGGTACTGCGCGAGCTCCAGCTTGCCGTGGCCGTCCGGGGTCCGCATCATCGCGATGTCGCTGCGGACTCCGTCGAGTCCGACGGCCTGATCCGCGAAGAGGCCCTCGATCTGCGCCTCGCCGTCGACCTCCATGCCCAGTTCGGTGAAGAAGGCGACTGCGGCGTCCAGGTCTTCGACCACGATGCCGACATTGTCCATCCGCTGAAGCGTCATGACGGTTCTCCCTCTGCGTTGCGCGGCACTTTGAGGCCACCGGTATACCGAGGAACGCAGCCGGCGGCCCGTTCTCGACACCCGTAAAGGAGCTGAGTTCCGCGGACCCGCTTCTGGTCCCGCCCTCGGGTGCCCCCATCACCGAAAGGGAACCCGCCGATACACGACAGAGACGGAGCCCTCTATCGGGCACCCGAAGGAGACACCCCGGAGAGTCACCGCCCAGCCCTGGGTCCCCGGCCGCGCGCGGCCGGATCGCCCTCGAGGTCCTGCTGGACCGCCTGCCGGACCTCGCGCTCGCCGTGCCCTCCAGCCAACTGGTGTGGCGCACCGGCTTCATGAAGCGGATCCCCGAGCGGCCGCCGGTGACCTGGTGGCCGCAGGCCGTCCGTACGTCCCGTACGGAGTCCCCGGCCCGGCACCCGGGCGGGGACGCCGACGTACCTGGCCGTCACGGGCCGGCGACGTGCCGTCCGGTCAGTCCCACCGGGTTGCCGGACGGCAGCAGCCCCGAGTCCACGACGGTGCGGGCCAGCGGCTCCAACAGGTCGGCCAGTCGTGCGGTGCGTTCCGCGCCGAGCACGGTCCACGGGCGCTCGGCCGCCGCGTCGGTCCGTGTCTCGACGAACGCGCGCCCGGCCACGCCCGCGCGGGTCAGAGATCCGTGCTCGGTGAGGAAGCCGCGCTCACGCAGGGCCGCCTCGGCAGCCGCCCAGTCCTCCGCCGCCCACGTGCGGGTCTCCCGCAGGAACGGTCCGTCGGACTCCCCGGCGGCCGCCTTGAGCACCATGGCCTCCACCGGTCCCAGTCCCAGGCTCACCAGGACCGCGACATGCCCGTCGCCCCGGTGCTCGCGCAGGGTCGTCAGGGCCTGCCACAGCCGTACCGCCGGCCGCTCCGGCCGCTCCAGGGCCTGGTTGGCGGCGGCCAGCACCCGTCCCGCCGTGTCCGCGCCGGCCGCCGCCTCCCACGCGAGATCGGCCGCCTCGGCAAGCTCGGCGGACTCCACCACGTCCGCCCCGAACAGACCGGTCATCGCCGCGTCCATGGCCGCCCACCGGGCCGCCAGCACATCCGCCGGCGCCGCGTACCCCCAGGCGTCGGGCAGCGCACGGGCCACTCGGGAGGGGTGGAAGACATAGAAACAACCCGTCACCACGGACGGGGACACCGCGCCGAGCGGGGCCGCCCGCAGCGCGAAATACCCCATCCAGAAGCCGCGCATCCCGAGCCCGTCCGCGGTCCGTCGCGCCTCGGGCGTGAAGTACACGAGATCGTGCACCGGCTCGAACCGCTCCCACATCTGCCGTGCCATCCCGCCCGCCACTCGGTCCTCCCACCACGTCGGCCAGTGACGACCAGCCTGCGCTATGACGGCGGTCATAACAAGGGGTGCGGCCGGACTCCCGGCCTGGCGCGCCCCGGCATCATCCGGTAGCGATCCGGACGCGCCCGATGGCATTGCCGAACAGCTCCGTGAACCATACGGTTCGACGGGGCCCCGCCGTGATGCGGAACGGCGGCACCTTGTCGGCGTCGCCCGGCACCGGGAGCGTGGTGATCCCGCCGTTCGGGCCGACCCGCCCGATCCGTCCGGCCTGGTCGGCGTACCACACGTGCCCGTCCGGCCCCCGCGTGATGCCGCTCGCGCCGCCGTCCGGATCGGGCAGCGGAAACCGGGTGACCCGGCCGGTGGCGGTGATCAGGCCGATCGAGTTCGAGCCGGACGCGGTGAACCACATGCCGCCGGGCCCGGCGACGATGTCGTCGGGGAAGCGGGAGTCGCCGGGCAGCGGGAACTCGGTGATCCGGCCGGTGACGCCGATCCTCCCGATCCTCCCGGCGAGCAGCTCGGTGAACCACAGGCCGCCATCCGGTCCCGCGGCGATGGAGTAGGGCGAGGCGCTCAGGGTGGGCAGCGGGTACTCGGTGACCCGGCCGGTGGTGGTGATGCGGCCGATCCTGTTGCCGTTCTGTTCGGTGAACCACAGGGCACCGTCGGGTCCGGGCGCGATCCCGGCCGGGAAGCTGTCCGCCGTCGGCACCGGGAACTCCCTGAGCCGGCCGGAGGTGGTGATCCGGCCGATCCTGTTCGCCTTCCCCTCGGTGAACCACAGCGCCCGGTCGGGGCCCGGGGTGATGTCGAGGGGGAAGCTGTCCGGGCTCGAGGTGGGGAAGTCGGTGACCTTGCCTCCAGCGCTGATCCGCCCGATGCGGCCGACTCCCGACCCCGCGAACCACAGCGCGCCGTCCGGTCCGGCGGTGATGCCGGCGGGGAGAGTGTCGGCCGTGGTGGTGATCGGATACTCCGTCACACGGCCGATGTCGGCCCCCGCCGGGGCGGCCACGGCGGTGATCCCGATCAGGGCACCCAGGGACGTCGCAAGGAGGCGGCGGGTTCCGCGTCCGATCAGGGCTGCGCTGGGCACGGTACGGCCCCTTCCCGGCGGGGCGAGGGACGCGGGCGCCGCCGTGATGTGATGGCTCGTCGGATTCAGGCTATGGGTGCCCGCCCGGTCGTACGGCCGAATCCGCCCGGAAGAGGGACGCCGGCTGCGCCCGACGGGAGGATGCCCCTGGACAGTCACCGGAAGGAGCATCGCCTTGCACATCGACGAGTCGCTCGTACGGTCCCTGCTGCGGGAACAGCATCCGGACCTCGCCGCGTACGCACCGCGCCCGGTGCAGGGCGGCTGGGACAATCAACTGTCGTGGCTATGCGAGGGGTTGGCGGAACGGCTGCCGCATACGTCGCGCGCCCCGGCCTCCTGCGCAAGGAGGGGCAGTGGCTGCCCCTGCTGGCCCCGCGCCTGCCCCTGCCGGTCCCGGTCCCGACGCGGGCCGGCGAAACCTCGGCGTGCTTCCCGCAGCCGTGGGCCGTGGTGAGGTGGGTCCCGGGAGACCCCGGCGACCGTACCCCGGTCACCCGGGGCGAGCACGCCGCCGAGCGGCTCGCCGGGTTCCTTCGGGCGCTGCCCGCCGAAGCGCCCGCCGAAGCCCCGACAACCCCGCACGCGCCGTACCCCTCTCCCTCCACGAGGACCGATTCGAGGGGAGTCTCCGTGACCCGGCGGACCCTGACCGACGCGGACGCCACCGACGCGCGCGCGGTCTGGGAGGAGGCGGTGGCGGCGCCCGGCCGGCAGGGGCCACGGACCTGGCTGCACGGCGACCTCCACCCGGCCCATGTCCTCGTCGCGGACGGCACCTTCACCGGCGTCATCGACTTCGGTGACCTGTGCGCCGGCGACCCGGCGATCGACCTGGCGGCCGGCTGGGTGCTTCTCCCGGAGGGCGCACGCCCGCGCTTCTTCCGGGCGTACGCGCGGATCGACGCGGCGACCATCCGGCGTGCACGCGGCTGGGCCGTTCGGCAGAGCCTCGTCCTCATGCGCATCGGCCGGGCGGGCGAACGCGGACTACCCGGCGGAAAGCCGACCTGGGGGCCCGCGGGGCGGGCGGCGCTCGGCCGGGCGCCGGCCGACTGGCGTGCCGCCGGGTGAAGCGCTCTGGCCCGGACGGGGGGTGCTTCGGCGTGTCGCTGGGACAGACGGGTGGAGCGATGACCCGGCTGGGCGGCCCGGATGGTGCGCGGCTACCGCCTGACTGACGGTGGTTCATGTCGAGGCCGGGTCCATCCAGCTGATGCCGTATCCGCTGCCCGGCCACGGCGGAAGGACCTCGACATGCGTTCTGCCCGCATCCTCCTCGCCACCGCGGCCGCCACCGCCGCCGTCTGCTTCGCCACGCCCGGGGCCGCCTTCGCCGTACCGGCCGGGGGCGACTGGGGCCGTGACGACTCCTCCTACAGCAGGGACCATGACAGCGGCTCCGACCGCGATCGCGACAAGGGTTCCGACAGCGACCACGACAAGGGCTCCGGCAAGGAGCACGACGACTACAGCACGGACCACGACAAGCGGCGGGGCCGCGACGAGCCGCGCGGCGGAATGCACACGGGCGGCGGTGCCCTCGCGGCCGTGCGGGGCGGCGACTCGAGCTCGAACCGCGACGACGGCCGGTTCGACCTCGAGAGCTACCGCGACAAGGACAAGGACACGGAGAAGGACAAGGGCGGCGGCCGCGGCAGCGGCCGCGACAAGGACGAGTGGGGCGGCGACGACCACGAGAAGCCCCGCGGCGGCATGCACACCGGAGGCGGCGCCCTCGCCACGCCCGGTGTCACCGCGGGCGGCCTGGCCGTGCTCGCCGTCGGCGCCACGGGTATGTACGCGCTGCGCCGCAAGAAGGCCGCCGCGCCGGCGTCCTGACCGCGCTCCCGCCTTCCCGGGGACCGGCCGCCGTCGGCCCACACGGTGCCGGCGGCCCGCGCCTCCCGAGCCCCGATCCCCGTGCTGCCGTGCCGAGTGAGGTGGTGTCCGATGGCAGCAGATCCCCCCTCCCCGCCCCCCGCCGAGCCGGCGACGGACGAGCAGCGGTCCGGCCGTGGCGGGCGGCTGACCCTGTGGGGTGTGGCGATCGTCTTCCTGGCCGTCAGCCTGTTCGGCGGCCATCACGGGTCGAACGACGCCCCGGTCGTCCCGCGTGCCTCGGGCGCGACCAGCGCCGTGCGGCCCGCCACGCCCGAGAGCATCGAGCCGCTGCCCCGGTCCGTGCCGACCCGGCTCCTCATCCCGAAGATCTCCGTGGACGCGCCCTTCGCGGAGCTCTCCATCGGCGCCACCGGTCAACTCGAGCCCCCGCCGGCCGACAACACCAATCTGGTCGGCTGGTACGCCAAGGGTGCCTCGCCCGGCGAGGCCGGCACCTCGATCATCGCCGGGCACGTCGACACGGTGACCTCGGCCGCCGTCTTCGCCAACCTCGGTGAACTCGAGCGGGGAGACCGGTTCTCCGTGGACCGGGCCGACGGGCGCACCGCGGACTTCGTCGTGGACGACACGGAGACCTTCGCCAAGGACGACTTCCCGAGCAAGCGCGTGTACGCCGACACGGACCGCCCCGAGGTCCGGCTGATCACCTGCGCGGGGGACTACGACCACTCGGTGCGGGACTACACCGACAACCTGGTGGTCTTCGCCCACCTCGTGTGAGGCCCGTGCCGACCGGTAGGAGGGTCAGACCGCGCGGTCGGCGAAGGGGCCGCCGGGGGCGAAGGCCAGCGCGGCGAAGCGTTCCCCCATCCGGCGGTGCGTGGCGGCGTCCGGGTGGAGGTCGTCGGGCAGCGGCAGTTCGGCGACGTCGGCCTCCCCGTAGAGGTCGCGGCCGTCGAGGTGGTGCAGGTGCGGGTCCTCGGCGGCCCGCTGCCGCACGATCCGGGCCAGCTCCTCCCGGACGACATGGAGGGTGAGCTTTCCGCTCGCCCGTTCCGCCGGATCGCCGGCGGCCCGGAACCGCAGCCGCCCGGCGCTCAGGGCGGTGAGGTCCGGGACGCTGGGGCCGGGCGTGTCCTCATGGATGGGGCACAGGATCGGCGAGACCACGAGCAGCGGCGTGTCGGGGTGGCCCTCGCGGACGGTGTCGAGGAAGCCGTGGACGGCGGGCCCGAACGCGCGCAGCCGCATCAGGTCGGTGTTGACCAGGTTGATGCCGAGCTTGACGCTGATCAGGTCGGCGGGCGTGTCGCGCAGCGTGCGCGCGGTGAACGGATCGAGGAGGGCACTGCCGCCCAGACCGAGGTTGATCAGCTCCACCCCACCGAGCGAGGCGGCGAGCGCCGGCCAGGTGGTGGTGGGGCTCGCGGCATCGGAGCCGTGGCTGATCGAACTGCCGTGGTGCAGCCACACCTTGCGGCCCCGGTCCGGCACCGGTTCGACGGGCGCGTCGGTGCGCAGGGCGACCAGTTCGGTGGTCTCGTTGTGGGGCAGCCAGATCTCGACGTCCTTCACCCCGCCCGGAAGCCCGGTGAAGCGCACGGTGCCGACCGGACCGGGCCGCTGCCCGGCGGTGCCGGTGGCCATGTCGATCGTCAGGGTGTTGCCGCCGGTGACGCAGGCACTGCCGGCCGGGCGTCCGTCGACGAGCAGGTCGTACCGGCCGTCCGGGCGGGGCGGGGCACCGACGTACACCCGCTTGGTCGGCAGTGTGTCGAGCTCGACTGCGGTGGCGCGGGTCCGGAAGACCACGCGGACGCCGGAGGGCTGGGACTCCGCCAAGTGCAGTTGCGGGTCTGCGCACTGGGCGCGGGCCCGGGCCGGCAGCCGGTGCGGGAGCAGCCCGTGTCCGGTGCGTTCCAGGTCGAGGGCGCCGCGAATGAGGTCGGCGGTGAGCGGAGTGGTGGTCCACTCGTACGGGGTGGAGGGCATCGTGCGCGCCTGTCGGTCGGAGGGGGAAGCCGAGGGGAGGGTCAGGGCGTCGGCCAGGCGCGCAACAGCGCGTCGAGGGCGTCCAGGATCCGGGTCCACGACTCCTGCGAGTCGGGGGAGCTGTGGCTGAAGCCACCGGCCGTCTCCAGGCTCACGTAGCCGTGGAAGACGCTGCCGAGCAGCCGGACGGCGTGGGTCTGGTCGGGTTCGGTCAGGTCGTAGCCGCGCAGGATCGCCCGGGTCATCTGCGCGTGCCGGCCGCCGGCGCTCGCGGCGGCCGTCCGAGGGTCCAGCCGGAACTGTGCCGCCGCGTATCGACCGGGGTGCTCCCGGGCGTAGTCGCGGTAGACGTTCGCGAAGGCCAGGAGGGCGTCCTTGCCGGCCCGGCCGGCCAGCGCATCGGCGGCGCGGTCGGCCAGTTCCTCCAGCGCGAGCAGGGCGATCCTGGTTTTCAGGTCCTGGGAGCTCTTCAGGTGCGAGTACAGGCTCGCGACCTTGACGTCGAACCGCCGGGCCAGTGCCGACACCGTGACCTGGTCGAAGCCGACCTCGTCGGCCAGCTCCGCCCCCGCCCGGACCAGACGTTCCGTGGTCAGTCCCGCTCGCACCATGAGCTTCCTTCCGTTTGCCAGAAGGGATTATGTATCTGCCTAAGGATTTTAGGCAAAAGGAAAAGAGATGTAGCTGGGAAGGAGAGGGAGCCCGGTTCGGAACGTAGTGGCCGGGGTCGCGACTTGTGCGCGCGACGGTGCGATGGAACGCTTCCGTCCGCCGGTCCCGACCACGGCCGGCCGTCGCTGTGAGCACCGGTTTCCCGGGAGACGGACAATCTCCGGAAGACCGGCCGTGGTAGGGAACGGGGAGTGGACCGGTGGAGTTGGAGCTTCGGCACCTGCGGGTGCTGTGCGCGATCGCCGACGCGGGCAGCGTGGGCCGCGCCGCCGCGCACCTCGGGTACTCGCAACCCGCCGTGAGCACCCAGCTCAGGCGCATCGAGCGCCATCTGGGCGAGCCTCTCTTCGAACGGAGCACGAGCGGAGTGCGGCCCACCCGGTACGGCACGGAGGTCGTCGCCCAGGCCCGGGACGTCCTGGCCCGCGCCGACGCCATCGGGCACCGCCCGGCCTCCGCCCGGCCCCGCCGTACCCTGCGCGTGGCCTCGACCAACTCGCCCATGCTCTCGGGCACGGTGTCCCGCGTCCGCACCCGGCTGCCGGAACTGTCCCTCACCGTGACCAGCGTCTACGCCTCCTCGCGGATCGTCGAGCTGCTGGAGGAGGGCGCGGTGGACGCGGCCATAGCCGCCGACTACCCGGGCATGGAACTACGGCACTCGACCGCCGTGAAACACCGCGGAATCGTCACCGAGCCGACGTTCGTGGCCCTGCCCTCCCGCCACCGTCTGCGCCAGTGCGCCCAGGTGCACCTGGCCGATCTGGCCGAGGACGAGTGGTTCGTGACCCCGGACGACGGCGCCGGCTGGCCCGGGGTGTTCTACGACGCCTGCGCGGCGGCCGGGTTCACCCCGGTCGCCGCGCACGAGTTCCTCGGCGACCGGACACAGCTGCAGAGCATGATCGCCGACGGCCTCGGTGTGTCCCTGGTGCAGCCGACGCTGCGCCCGATCCCGCACGTCGCGATCAAGCCGCTGGCCGGCTCGCCGCTGTGGTGCCGCTATGTGCTGGCCTGGCGGCCCGGCACCATCACCGACGACGTCGTGGAGACGCTCGTACAGTCGGCCACCGCCGCCTACCGCGATCTCGTCGCCCAGGCACCGCACTTGAGGACCTGGGCATCCCGCACGTGGAACATCGCCGGAACCCAGGTGCATTGATCGCCGGCCGGGCGGGAGGCCGGCGACAGGGCCTGGGCGGCTGTCGCCGGAGCATCCGGATGTTATGAGCCGGCAGTGCCATGTGCTATGTCACACACCATTGTTGGCGCGGGTGCGCGCTGAGACAGTGCCACTCCCGCCTCAACACCCCACCGAGGCGCATCCCTTCGTGGAGGAACCCAGATGCGCTACCGCCTCGCGCTGCCCAGACGCATGGCCGGCGCCGCCGCCGTCTGCGTCACCGTGGCCGGCCTGCTGTCGACACCGGCGCTCGCCTCACCCCAGCCGTCGGCCGGTACGACCGCCCGCCCGCCCGGGAAGCACACCCCCGCGCCGCCGCCCGCCGGCCCGGCCACCGGTGCCACCGAACGGCCCGCGGCCCAGGCGAGGAAGCTCAGCCCTGCCCAACTCCCTCCCCAGGCACCGCCGTTCACTCGCCGCATGGAGAGCGCCCCGCCCGGTGCGGCGAAGGCGGCCCCCTGCACTCCGGCCGATTTCGGCAGCCGCACCGGATCCGCCCTCGTCGCGGTCGTGAGGACCTCCACCACGGACTGCGTGAACACCCTCTTCTCGGTCACCGGCAAGGACGCGCACGACGTCTTCCGCCAGTCCCAGATGCTGACCGTGGCGAGCGCGTTCAAGAACACGGCCGGGCAGTACCGCGGCGACAACTCCGGCAGTCTCCACCAGCTGGTGCTGTTCCTGCGCGCCGGCTACTACGTGCAGTTCAACCACTCCGATGACGTGGGCCCGTACACCTCCCGGCTCACCGCCGCCGTCACGGCCGGCCTCGACACCTTCTTCGCCCGCTCCCACTCCCGTGACGTCAGCGTGGCCAACGGCGACCTCCTCGGCGAGACCGTCATCCTCACCGACAGCGCCGACCAGCAGGGCCGCTACCTGTACGTCTACCAGCGGCTGCTGAACGACTACGACAGCTCCTACGACTCCGTCGACAGCATGATCAGGGCCGTCAACGACGTCTACACGCCCCTGTGGCGCGGCAACTGGAACCCGGAGTACGTGCGGGCGGTCGACGGCGACCCGCGCATCATCGACACCCTGTACGACTTCGCGCTGGCCAACACCGATCAGCTCGGCACGAGTCTGGCCTTCCTGGACTCCAACGCCGGGATGAACCTGGCCCGTTACGTCGAGCACCCGGAACTGCAGGAAACGGTTCGCCCGTTGACCAGGGACCTGCTGGACGAGACCGGGATCACCGGTCCGACGGCCGGACTCTGGGTGGCCGTGGCGACGCAGGCGAACTATTACGACAACGCCAACTGCTCGTACTACGACGTCTGCAACCTGCCGGACAAGCTCACCAGGGCCGTCCTGCCCACCGTCCACCACTGCGATGCGAACGTCACCGTCCGCGCCCAGTCCCTGACCGCCGCCGATCTCGACGCCGCCTGCGCGAGCGTCCTCCACCAGGGCGCCTACTTCCGCTCGTTCGTGCAGACGGACGGCCCGATACCCGGCCAGTACGTCTCCACCATCCAGCTCGTGGTCTTCGCCGGCCGGGCCGACTACCAGACCTACGGCGGCGCCATCTACGGCATCAGCACCGACAACGGCGGTATGACGCTCACCGGCGACCCCTCCGACCCGTCCAACCAACCGACGTCGATCATGTACCAAAAGGACTACGACGACGGTTTCGTGGCCCGGATCTGGAACCTCAACCACGAGTACACACACTTCCTCGACGGCCGCGACGACATGAAGGGCGACTTCACCCAGCAGATCTCGGTACCGGACGTGTGGTGGATCGAGGGCCTCGCCGAGTACGTGTCCTACGGCTACCGGGGTCTCGCCGACGAGCAGGCGATCCAGGAGGCCGGCAAGCACACGTACCGGCTGAGCACCCTGTTCGAGAACACCTACGACAACAGCGACGTGACCCGGACGTACCCGTGGGGCTACCTCGCCGTGCGCTACATGGCCGAGCGGCACCCCGACGACATCCACCGCATGCTCGCCCGCTTCCGCGCCGGTGACTACACCGGCGGATACGCCGTCTACCACGACGGCATCGGCACCCGCTACGACGCCGACTTCGACCGGTGGCTCACGGCGTGCGCCGCGGGCGCCTGCGCCGGGCCGGCGAAGGCCTGACCCTACGCGCCCGAGCAGAACGGCCGCCGACCGGAACCCCGGTCGGCGGCCGCACGCCGTTGCCGTTCTTGCCTCAGACCGCCGTCGACGGGTACGTCGGGTACTCGACGCCCGAGACGTGCTGGACGACCCGGACCACCTGGCAGGAGTAGCCGAACTCGTTGTCGTACCAGAGGTAGAGGATCGCGTTGTCGCCGTCGACCTTGAGGGCGCCGGCGTCCACGATGGAGGCGTGGCGCGAGCCGATGAAGTCGCTGGAGACCGCGTCGGGCGCCGTGATGAAGTCGATCTGGCGCTTGAGCGGCGAGGTCAGCGAGACCTCGCGCAGGTAGTCGTGGACCTCCTCGCGGGTGGCCTCGCGCGCCAGCTGCAGGTTGAGGATCGCGATCGAGACGTCCGGCACCGGGACGCGGATCGAGCTGCCGCTGATCTTCGCCTTCAGGTCGGGCAGCGCCTTGGCGACGGCGGAGGCGGCACCGGTCTCGGTGATCACCATGTTGAGCGGCGCGGAGCGGCCACGGCGCTCGGAATTGTGGTAATTGTCCAGCAGGTTCTGGTCGTTGGTGAACGAGTGGACGGTCTCCACGTGGCCGCGCAGCACACCGTACTCGTCGTCCATGGCCTTCAGCGGCGGGACGATGGCGTTGGTGGTGCAGGAGGCGCAGGACAGGATCTGCTCGTCCGGCTTGACGGTGTCGTGGTTGACGCCGTGCACGATGTTCGGGACGTCGCCCTTGCCCGGCGCGGTCAGCACGACCTTCTCGATGCCGGGGCGCAGGTGCTTGGACAGGCCCTCGCGGTCGCGCCACTTGCCGGTGTTGTCGATGAGGATGGCGTCCCGGATGCCGTACTCGGTGTAGTCGACGAACGACGGGTCGTCGGCGTAGATCACCTTGATCGCGTTGCCGTTGGCCACGATCGTGCTGCTGTCCTCGTCCACGGTGATCGTTCCCTGGAACTGACCGTGGATGGAGTCGCGGCGCAGCAGCGAGGCGCGCTTGATGATGTCCTGGGCACCGCCGCCGCGCACGACGATGGCGCGCAGGCGCAGGCCGTTGCCGGAGCCGGCCTTCTCGATCAGCAGACGGGCGACGAGTCGGCCGATGCGGCCGAAGCCGTACAGCACGACGTCGCGCGGCTCGCGGCGCTCGATCTTGTTGGCGCCCGTGGCGCCGGCGACGGCCTCGGCGGTGAACTCCGCCACGCTCAGACCGCGGTCGTCGGCCTGGTACAGGGTGGCCAGCATGCCGAGGTCGATCTGGGAGGGCCCGAGGTCGAGGGTGGTCAGGGCCTGCAGGAACGGCATGGTCTCGGTGACCGACAGCTCCGCACCGGCGATCTGCCGGGCGAAGCGGTGCGTCTTGAGGATACTGACCACCGACTTGTTCACCAAGGAGCGGCTGTGCAGCAGGATGGTCACGTCCCGCTCGCGGTGCAGCTTCCCGATGAGCGGGATCATCGATTCCGCGATCTCCTCGCGGATCATCCAGTTGGCGAACGAGTCGTCGTTGACAGTCACAGATCCATCTTTCGAGCTAGGCAGCGCTCATATGGTAACCACACTGCCGCTTCGCTCCTCGTGGGGGTCCTCCTCGGCAACGGACGGAGTGAGGGTTCACCCCGATTCCTGAATCAGGGTGGAAGACCGTAAGAAACCCGGGTCGCGGTTTGCATGCCCTCAACGGCGTGACCAAGGTCGGAGGGTGAGCACGTCCTCCGTACCCCGGCCCGAGCCGGCCGCCCCGTCCCGTCCCTTCCGCCGCCCCTCACTGCCGCTGATCACCCGGCACCGGATCCCGGACGGGGCCCTGCCGGCTCTCGCGCTGTTCGCGGCCGTCCGGCTCGCCGGAGTCGCCGTCGTCATCGTCGTCAACCACCTCACCGGACACCCACTCGTCAGGAACCTGGCCCACTCCTGGGACTCCCGCTGGTACCTGCACATCGCCACGCATGGATACGGACACCTCATCTGGATCACCCGAGCCGGCCGGGTGCAGGCCGACTGGGCGTTCTTTCCGCTCTATCCGGGACTCGTCCGCGCCCTGACCACGGTCCTCCCGCTCTCCCCGGGCCAGGCCGGGCTGCTGATCGCCTGGGCCGCCGCGGGTGTGGCCGCGTACGGCGTCTACGTCCTCGGCCACCACCTCCACGGGCGTGCCGTCGCCACCGCCCTGGTCGGCCTGTGGGCGGTGCTGCCGCACGCCGTCGAGCTGACCATCGCCTACACCGAGTCCCTCTTCGCCGCCCTCGCCGTCTGGTCCCTGTACTGCGTACTCAAGGGCCGCTGGCTGTGGGCCGGTTCGCTGGCCGCGCTGGCGGGCCTGTCCAGGCCGACCGGGTTCGCGGTGGCGGCGGCCGTCGGCCTCGCCGCCGCGCAGGAGGTGCTGCGGCGGCGCGGCCGGGTACCGGCGGCGCTGTGGGCGGGCGCCCTCATGGCCCCGCTGGGCTGGCTCGGCTATGTGCTCTGGGTGGGGCAGCAGACCGGCGACCTGCTGGGCGGTTACTTCAGGGTGCAGAGCGCGTGGGACTCGCGCTTCGACTTCGGCGCCGGCGCCCTGCGCTTCCTCAGGGCGCTGCTCCTGTACGGCGGCGGCTTCGTCTACCCGGCGGCCCTGCTGATCGTCCTGACCGGTGTCGTACTCTTCGGGCTGCTCTGTCTGGACCGCGCCCCGCTGGTCCTGGTGGTGTTCGCGGGGGTGCTGGTGCTGCTCGTGGTCGGCGGCTCCGGTTCGTTCTCGTCCAAGCCGCGTTTCCTGCTGCCGGTCTTCCCCCTGCTGATCCCTCCGGCGCGTGCCTTCGCCCGCACCTGGCGGTTACGCCCGGCCCACGCGCTGCTGGTCGGCGGCGCCCTGGCCGTCGTGTCCCTGCTGTACGGCGCCTATGTGGTCGTGGTGGCCCACTCTCCCCTGTGAGCCGCATCGGCCGGCGGTCGTACCTCGTGCGCGCCGTCGGCTCGCAGGAGCAAGCGCAGCTCTTCGCGGGCAAGTTGGACCGATCGGTGCCCGACACGGCTGGATCCGGAGTCGGTTACTGAAAGGATTCCGCAGAGTACGGACCAGAGAGGCGTGTTGATGAAGCTGCACACCTGCGAGTGGGGGACGGGGGACCGGATCGCCGTCCTCGTTCACGGGATCATGTCCGACCACAGGACCTGGCGCCGGGTCGCACCGGCCCTGGCGGACAAGGGCTACCGGGTCATCGGTGTGGATCTGCGCGGACACGGCGCGAGCGGACGGGGCGAGTACGGCGCCGAGATCTGGGCCGACGATCTGGTGGAAACGCTGCCCAAAGGCCCGGAGTTGGCCATCGGGCACTCGCTCGGCGCCATGGCACTGGCCCTCGCCGCCGAGCGGCTGGCACCGGGCCGCGCCGTCTACTGCGACCCCGCCTGGGAGCCGGTCGCGAACGTCACCGCGGTCGCCTCCGCCTTCGCGGACTTCAAGAACACGCCCCGCGCGATGATCGCCGGCTTCAACCCGCGGTGGGACGAGGCGGACGTCGACGTGGAGCTGGCCACGCTCGCAGCCTGGGACCCCGAAACCGCCCACGCCCTCCCCGACGTCTACGCGGTCAGCAGGACCCCGACGCGCCCGATGGTGCCCTCACTGGTAGTGCTGGCCGACTCCAGCGCTCTCGTGTCCCCCGACCTCGCGGCGCGGCTGGCGCAGAGGGGCTTCGAAATCCGCACCGTCCCGGGGGCCGGGCACACCCTCTACCGGGACGACTTTGAGGGGTTCATGACAGCCTTGGATGGATGGATCTGAGACCGGGCGGCTCGAGGGTGTTCGCCCGGCCGCTGTGCGAAGACGCCGAATCGGGGTAGGCGTGGTGACGCCCGAGGAAAGGATCGTCATGACGACCTACGTCATCACTGTGCCCGGTACCTTCACCACGGGAGTCGGGGCCGACACCCGAGCGGTGCTGAGCCGGGCGCTCAGGCCGGCCGATCCGCACACCACGCGGATGGGCAGCAGCGAGGACCTGGACGTGCTGAGCGTCAACGAGGACAACACCTTCACCCTCCGCCTGACCGTCGAGGCGGACACCGGACCGCACGCCGAGGAGGCGGCCCGCCGGCTCGCGGACTCGGCCCTGCGCGGCGCGGGGCTGGACGAGAGGACGGCACCGCTAGGGCCCGCGGTGATCACCGGCATCGATTCGGACGTCGGCTGACGGGGGACCTGCGGACGCGCACCCCTGGGGCGGGTCAGCGGCCTGCTGTGTCGTACCGCTCGCCGCCTACAGCTCGATCAGCCTGCTCTTCCTCGTCTATCCGCTCATCATCTGGGCCGCCCCGCGTTTCCAGGTCGCGGGCGGCATGCTCTGCGCGCTGCTCACCTCCGTGCTGGCCACCGTCGCCGCGACGGACCGGGTCGGGGCCTTCGACGGACTGAGCCGGATCGAGGTCATGGCGAAGCTCCAGGAACAGCCGGCGAGGCACCGCCGCCCCGGCTGATGCCCTTCGTCTCGCCGCCCCGCTCGTCACCGCCCGGCTGCACGCCCGGCGCCGCCCGGTTTCCCGATGGCCGACCGCCGGTCGGGCCGTACCGGCCGGGGATGCCCGACGGCAGGTGCGGGTGGGCAGTTGCACGTGGGCCTCGGCCTCGCTGCTGGAACCCGCTCCGGCTCACCCCGGTACGGCGTGTCGAACGGCCGGCCGGGGGCACTGGGAGACGATGGGTGGTGCCGTAGCGGCACACGGCCGGGCCGGAGAAACAGGGGCGGCATGGAACAGCGCGTGGCAGCGGGAAGGGAAGGCCGGGACACCGCGCCGGCCGGGCACGACCCCGGCGATCCCGCGGGGCACCCGGGCGCGGACGCACGCCGTCGGATCCCGCGGACCGACGCGCTGCTGCGCGAGCCCCGGCTGGCCGCGGCGGCGGACCGGCTGGGCGAGCGCCTGGTCAAGGGTGCGATCCGGCAGGCACAGCAGGAGGCACGTGCCGGAGCCGTCGCGCCCGAGCACGTGGCGGACACGGCGGTCGCGCTGCTGCCCGGCACGGCCGGCGGACTCCGCCCGGTGATCAACGCCACCGGTGTGCTGCTGCACACCAATCTCGGCCGGGCGCCGCTGTCGGCAGCGGCCCGGCACGCCGTGGCGGCGGCCGCCGGCCCCACGGACGTCGAACTCGACCTGGCGGGCGGAGCACGGGCCCGCCGAGGCCGCTCCGCCCTCGCCGCGCTCCGCGACCGGGTGCCCTCGGCCGGTGGCGCGCACGTCGTCAACAACGGTGCCGCCGCGCTCGTGCTGGCCGCCACCGCCCTCGCAGCCGGCCGGGAGATCGTCATCAGCCGTGGCGAGATGGTCGAGATCGGGGACGGCTTCCGCCTGCCCGACCTGCTCGTCTCCACCGGCGCACGGCTCCGCGAGGTCGGCACGACCAACCGGACCGCCACCGCCGACTACGCCGCCGCGATCGGCCCCGACACCGGCTTCGTACTGAAGGTGCACCCCTCCAACTTCCGCATCACCGGCTTCACCCGCGCCGCCGAGGTCGGCGAGCTGGCCGGGCTGGGCGTCCCCGTCGTCGTCGACATCGGCTCCGGACTGCTCGCCCCGCACCCGGCACTGCCCGAGGAACCGGACGCCGACACCCAGCTGCGCGCCGGTGCCGCCCTGGTCACCGCGAGCGGCGACAAGCTGCTCGGCGGGCCCCAGTGCGGGCTCATGCTGGGCCGGGAGGACCTGATCCGCGCCCTGGCCCGGCATCCCCTGGCCCGCGCCCTGCGCGTCGACAAACTCACCCTGGCCGCCCTGGAGGCCACGCTCACCGGACCGCCCACCCCGACCGATGCCGCGCTCGCCACCGACCCGGCCCGGCTCCGGGAACGCGCCGACGGGCTCGCCACCGCCCTGACGGCGGACGGCATGGACGCCCGCGCCGTCACCAGCACCGCCACCGTCGGCGGGGGAGGCGCACCCGGAGTCACGCTGCCCAGTGCCGCGCTGTCCCTGCCGGAGCCGTACGCCCCGGCGCTGCGCATCGGCCGGACCCCCGTGGTCGGCCGACTGGAGGCCGGGCGCTGCCTGCTCGACCTGCGAGCCGTCCCGCCCGAGGACGACGAGCGGCTGGCCGAGGCCGTCCGGGCGGCCCGCCAGGCCGTGGAAAGGTAGGCGGCATGCGGGTCCTCGCCACCGCCGGCCACGTCGACCACGGCAAGTCCGCCCTGGTACGGGCGCTCACCGGCATGGAGCCCGACCGCTACGAGGAGGAGCGCCGCCGGGGACTGACCCTCGACCTCGGCTTCGTGTGGACCACACTCGGCCCGGACGGCGAACACCTCGCCTTCGTGGACGTACCGGGGCACGAGCGGTTCGTCGCCACCATGCTGGCCGGTGTCGGGCCCGTGCCCGCCGTGCTGTTCGTGGTCGCCGCCGACCAGGGCTGGCAGCCCCAGTCGCAGGAACACCTGGCCGTCCTCGACGCGCTCGGCGTCCGGCACGCCGTCCTCGCGGTGACCCGCAGCGACCTGGCCGACCCCGAACCCGTGCGCGCGGACGCCGTCGAGCGCCTGGCCGCCACCTCGCTGGGAAAGGTGCCGTCCGTCGCGGTGAGCGCGGTCACCGGCCACGGCCTTGACGAGCTGCGTCGTGAACTCGCCCTGCTCGCTGCCGAGTTGCCCGTCCCCGATGCCGAAGCCGACGTACGGCTGTGGCTCGACCGGGCGTTCACCGTACGCGGCCACGGCACCGTGGTGACCGGCACTCTCGGCGCGGGCACCCTGCGCGTCGGCGACCGGCTGGTGACCGGCGAGGGGCCGGCCGTCCTGCGGGTGCGCGGACTGCAGAGCCTGCAGGAGGAGCGGACGGAGGTGAGCGGGGTGGCCCGGGTGGCCGTCAACGTGCACGGACCGGGGGACGGCGGCCTGCGGCGCGGGCAGGTGCTGCTGACCCCGGACCGCTGGTTGCTCACCGACCTGGTCGACGTCCGGGTCGCCGGAGAGCCGGTCGCCGACCTGCCCCGCTCCGTCACCCTGCACATCGGCACGGCGGCCGTCCCGGTGACCGTCCGCCCGCTCGGCGAGGACACCGCCCGGCTCACCCTGAACCGGGCGCTGCCCCTGCGGATCGGCGACCGCGCGGTGCTGCGCGAGCCCGGCGGCAGCCGCATGCCCTGTGGTGTCACCGTCCTCGACGTACGGCCGCCCCGGCTGACCCGGCGCGGCGCCGGCCGGGCCCGCGCGGCCGAGCTGGCCGGGATGACCGGCCGCCCCGACGGCGCCGCCGAGCTGCGCCGCCGCCGGCTGATCCGCCGGGCCGACCTGCTGGCCATGGGCGCCCGGCCCCCCGCCGAGCCCGTCGCCGGAGACTGGCTGGCCGACGAGAGGTACTGGACGGCCCTGCGGGACCGGTTGGCCCGCGAGGTCGAGCGGCACGCCCGTGAACACCCCCTGGAGCCCGGACTGCCCGCCGAGGCGGCCCGCCGTCTGCTGGGCCTGCCCGACCGCGCCCTGGTGGACGCGCTCGCCCGGACCCCGCCACCACTGCGCAGTCGGCAGGGCCGGTTGTACGCGGGGGACACCCTCCGGCCCACCCTGCCCCCGCCCGTCCGGGCCGCCGTGGACGCCGTCCGCCGGGACCTGGCGCGTACGCCGTTCCGCGCGCCCGAGGCCGACCGGCTGACCCGACTGGGCCTCACCCGCAAGGCGTTGGCCGCTGCCGTGTCCGCCGGTGCCCTGCTGCGGATCACCGACGGCATCGTGCTGCTGCCCGGCGCGGACACCCAGGCCGCCGCCGTACTGTGCCGGCTGCCGCAGCCGTTCACCCTGAGCGAGGCACGGCTGGCGCTGGACACCACGCGCCGCGTGGCCGTACCGCTGCTGGAGCACCTCGACGCCCAGGGATACACGGAACGCGTCGACGACCAGCGCCGCCGCTGCCGGCCCGATCCCGGGAGCGGAGGCGGACGGGAATCGAACCCGCCTGCCCGAGATCCTCGGGCACCTCGGTTTTGAAGACCGGGAGGGCCACCAGGCACCCACACGCCTCCACCGCTCGCCCAGGCTAGTGCCCCAGGAGACAGGTATGACACCGACCCGCCAGGCCTCCGTACGCCTCACGCAGTTCGCCCACGGCGGCGGCTGCGCCTGCAAGATTCCGCCCGGCGAGCTGGAGGAGGTGGTCAGCGGGCTGGGCGCGCCGCTGACCGGCGGCGACACCCCGCTGCTGGTGGGCCTCGCCACCGGCGACGACGCGGCCGTCGTCACGCTCCCCGGGCAGGCGGGCACGGCCGTCGTGTGCACCGCCGACTTCTTCACGCCCGTCGTCGATGATCCGTACGACTGGGGACGCATCGCCGCCGCCAACGCCCTGTCCGACGTGTACGCGATGGGCGGCCGGCCCGTTCTCGCGGTCAACCTGCTCGCCTGGCCCCGCGACCGGCTCCCCTTCGACCTGGCCCGCGAGGTGCTGCGCGGCGGCCTCGACATCGCCACCGAGGCGGGCTGCCACGTCGGCGGCGGCCACAGCGTCGACGACCCAGAACCGAAGTACGGCATGGCCGTCACCGGCCTCGCCGACCCCGGACGGCTGCTGCGCAACGACGCGGGCCGGCCCGGTCTGCCGCTCTCGCTGACCAAACCGCTCGGCCTCGGGGTACTGAACAACCGGCACAAGGCCACGGGGGAGTGGTTCGAACAGGCCGTCGCCACGATGACGGCCCTGAACCGGGACGCCTCCGCCGCCGCCCTGGCCGCCGGGGCCACCTGCGCCACCGACATCACCGGCTTCGGCCTCCTCGGCCATCTGCACAAGCTCGCCCGCGCGTCCGACGTGACCGCCGTGATCGACACCGCAGCCGTGCCCTACCTGGACGGCGCCCGGGAGGCCGTACGGGACGGGTACGTCAGCGGCGGCACCCGGCGCAATCTGGAGTGGGTCGCGCCGTTCACCGACTTCGGGAGCACGGACGCGGACACGCGGCTGCTGCTGGCCGACGCCCAGACCTCGGGTGGGCTCCTCGTGGCCGGAGAGGTGCCCGGGGCGCCGGTGATCGGGGAACTGGTGCCGCGCGGGGCTCACTCGATCGTGCTCGCGTAGGCCCGCTCACAGCTCGGTCCCGGTGTGCGCGTCGATGCCCGCCCTGGCCCGGTACGCCCGTACCAGCGCCAGTGACGCCGGGCCCCGCGGCCGGCGGCCCGGGCGGATGTCGACGGCGATCGCCTTCGTCTCCTGGATGTGGGTGTTGGGGTCCAGGGACAGGTGCATCAGCTCGTTGGCCGCGTCCCCGGTGCTGTAGCCGTTCGGACCCCAGTGGTAGGGCAGGCCCACCTGGTGCAGGGTCCGCCCCTGCACCCTCAGCGGTGCCATCCGGTCGGTGACCAGCACCCGCGCCTCGATCACCGCACGGGCGCTGACGATCGTCGCCCAGCCCGTGTGCTCCAGGCCCCGCTCGGCCGCCAGCTCCGGGGACACCTCGCAGAAGAACTCCGGCTGCAGTTCCGCGAGGTACGGCTGCCAGCGGGACATGCCGCCCGCGGTGTGGTGCTCGGTGAGCCGGTAGGTGGTGGCCACGTACGGGAACACCTCCGAGCCGGGCTCGGTGCCGCTCGGCTGATAGCGGTTGTCGGGGTGCGGGGGCATCAAGTGCCGTACGGGGTTGCGCTGTCGCGAGTACAGCAGGTTCGGGAACGGGGAGTCCTGCGGCTCGTAGTGCGTCGGCAGCGGTCCGTCCGTGAGCCCGGACGGCACGTACAGCCAGGCCTTGCCGTCGGCCTGCATGATGAACGGGTCCTGCCCCGACAGGGCCTCCGGTCCGGTCGCGTCCCGCGCCGGCTCGTGATCCGGCGCCTTGTCCTTCTTGAAGTCGGGGACGTCGTGTCCGGACCAAGAGCCCTGCTCACCCTTGTCCGGGTCCCACCACACCAGCGCCTTCCGCTCGCTCCACGGCCTGCCCTCCGGGTCCGCCGAGGCGCGGTTGTACAGGATGCGGCGGTTGGCCGGCCAGGCCCACGCCCACTCGGCCGCCACCCAGTTCTGCTCCCGTCCCGGCTTGCGGCGGGCGGCCTGGTTGACGCCGCCGGCATAGACACCGCAGTAGATCCAGCAGCCGCACGCGGTCGAGCCGTCGCCTTTCAGCTGCTCGTAGGAGGAGAGCGGACTGCCGTCGGCGTCATGGCCGTTGACCTCGGCGAGCACGGCCTCCGCGTCCGGTTCCGCGAGCCGGCCCTTCGTCGGGTAGTCCCAGGCGAGGTCGAGCACCGGCCGGTCCATCTCGTCGGCGGAGCCGGCCAGCTTCTCCCGGATGATCCGCCCGAGGTGGTACGTGAACCACAGGTCGCTGCGCGCCTGGCCGGGCGGCTCGACCGCCTGGTGGTGCCACTGCAGCAGCCGTTGGGTGTTGGTGAAGCTGCCGTCCTTCTCGGTGTGCGCGGCGGCCGGCAGGAAGAACACCTCGGTGCGGATGTCCTCGGTGCGCAGCTCGCCGGTCTCGATCTCGGGGCCGTCCTTCCACCAGGTCGCCGACTCGATCAGGGAGAAGTCCCGGACGACCAGCCAGTCCAGGTTGGCCATGCCGAGGCGCATGAGCTTGGAGTTGGCGTTGCCGACCGCCGGGTTCTCGCCGACGAGGAAGTAGCCCTTGCAGGTGCCTTCCAGCTGGGCCATCGTCGTCTCGTACGTGGAGTGCGAGCCGGTCAGCCGCGGCAGGTAGTCGAAGCAGAAGTCGTTCTCCGCCGTCGCCGCGTCACCCCAGTACGCCTTGAGCAGGCTCACCAGATAGGCGCGCATGTTGCCCCAGTAGCCCTTGTGCGCGGCCTCGGCGTCGACGAAGGCGTCCAGGTCCTGGTTCTGGTGCGCGTGCGGCATCGGGATGTAGCCGGGCAGCAGGTTGAACAGGGTCGGGATGTCCGTGGAGCCCTGGATCGAGGCGTGCCCGCGCAGGGCGAGGATGCCGCCGCCCGGGCGGCCGATGTTGCCGAGCAGCGTCTGCAGCACGGCGGCCGTCCGGATGTACTGGACGCCCACCGTGTGCTGCGTCCAGCCGACCGCGTAGGCGAAGGCCGTCGTCCGCTCGCGCCCGGAGTTCTCCGTGACCAGCTCGCACACCTGCCGGAACAGGTCCTCGGGCACCCCGCAGATCTGCTCCACCAGTTCGGGCGTGTAGCGGGCGTAGTGCCGCTTCAGCACCTGGAAGACGCAGCGCGGATGGGTGAGCGACTCGTCCCGCTCGGGCTCGCCCTCGCCGATCACCGCACCGCCGGAGCCGTGGGCCTCGCCGCGCGCCGCCTCGGTCACCGAACTGCCGCCGCCGGTGCGCACCTCGTACTCCTGGTCGCGCTCGCCCGAGGGCGCCTGCACCTCGGTGCCCTCGTACTGCCAGCTGCTGTTGTCGTAGCTGCGGGTCTCGGGGTCCAGGCCGGAGAAGACGCCGTCCAGGTCCTCGGTGTCGCGGAAGTCCTCCCGCAGGATCACCGGCGCGTTGCTGTACGCCACCACGTAGTCCCGGAAGTACTTCTCCCGCTGCAGGACGTAGTTGACGATCCCGCCGAGGAACGCGATGTCAGAGCCCGCGCGCAGCGGCACGTGCACGTCCGCGAGCGCGCTGGTCCGTGTGAACCGCGGATCGACATGGATCACCTTCGCGCCGCGAGCCTTGGCCTCCATCACCCACTGGAACCCGACCGGGTGGCACTCGGCCATGTTCGAGCCCTGGATGACGATGCAGTCGGCGTTCTGCAGGTCCTGCTGGAAGGTGGTCGCGCCGCCGCGTCCGAACGAGGTTCCCAGACCGGGAACGGTGGAGGAGTGTCAAACGCGCGCCTGGTTCTCGGTCTGGATCGCTCCCAGCGCGGTGAACAGCTTCTTGATCAGGTAGTTCTCTTCGTTGTCGAGCGTCGCCCCGCCCAGGCTGGCGATACCGAGCGTGCGCCGGGTGCGGGTCTCGTCGACCTCCCACTCCCAGCCGGCCCGGCGCGCCTCGATCACCCGGTCGGCGATCATGTCCATCGCCGTGTCCAGGTCCAGACGCTCCCACTCGGTGCCGTGCGGCCTGCGGTACAGGACCTGGTGCTCGCGGGCGTTCCCGGTGGTCAGCTGGAGGCTCGCCGCGCCCTTGGGACACAGCCGGCCGCGCGAGATCGGGGAGTCGGGATCGCCCTCGATCTGGGTGACCTTGCCGTCCTGGACGTACACGTTCTGCCCGCAGCCCACCGCGCAGTAGGGGCAGACGGACTTCACCACCCGGTCGGCCGTGGTGACCCGGGGCTCGAGTCGCGCGCTACGCCCGCTCTTGGCGGCGGCTCCCCGCCCCAGCGGGTCCGTCCCGGTGAGCTGGCGGTAGACCGGCCAGGAGTCGATCCAGGTGCGCACACCCACGACTCGCTCCTCCCGCTCGGTTCCTCGACTCTCGCGCAGCGCGCGGCCACGGCATCTCCGGCCCTGGTGTGCCGCGGGGTACCCCCGCACGGTCCGGTCAAACGGCGGCGGCCAGGAAGGAGTCCGCGCCGACGGGGGAATCCGGCGGCGCGGTGTGTCGGCGCACGGACCGGACGCCATGCCCGTAATGTCCGGGTGGTCACGGTCCCGAGCGATGTGGCGGGAGCGATCGCATGATGGCCAGGAGCGTCGGGGCGAAGGTGGCGGCGCGATGAGGCGGCGTCACGTCCTCGGGACCGTGTTCACCGTCGAGGCGGTCATCGCCGGCCTCGTTCTCGTCGCCGTTCTCGCCGTGGTGACGTACGCGCTGGTACGCCGACGTGCCCAGGCCTCGGAGCAGGCCGAACGGCCCCGCCTGGAGGCCCACTACGTCGGTGTCCTGACCGCCTTCGCCCGGCATGGGCGTCTACCTGGTGTCGCTCCAGGGCGTGAGCCGGCCCTCTCCGCCCAGGGCGGTGATGCACGTGCCCGGTGACGGCCCCCGCCCGCGCGTCGTCGTGTTCGACGTCAACGAAACGCTCACCGGTGTCCGCGCTCGCGGCCCGGCTCGAGCACGTCGGCCTGCCCGGCCCTCTCCTGCCGGCCTGGTTCGCCGGGGTGCTGCGCGACGGCGTGGCCCTGACCCTGGCCGGCGGCCACGCCTCGTTCGCCGCCGTCGCCCGGGACGGACTGCGCACGCTCGCGGCCCGGGCGGGCCTCGCGGCCGACGGGGAGGAGGCCGCGGAGTACGTGCTCGGCGGCCCGCCCGAACTGCCCCTGCACCCGGACGTCCCCGACGGCGTACGGGCCCTGCGAGCGGCCCGGTACCGCCTGGTGACCCTGACCAACGGCTCGGCCGCCACCACCCGCGCGGTGCTGGACCGCGTCGGCCTGACCGACTGCTTCGAGGCCCATCTGGACGTCGAGGGCGTGGGCCGCTGGAAGCCGGCGCGCGAGGCCTAATCCATGCCCTGGACACCGTGGGTGTGCCGTCCCGGAAGGTGCTGCTGGTCTCCGTGCACCCCTGGGACGTCGACGGCGCCGCCCGGGCGGGCCTGGCCACCGCCTGGCTGCACCAGACACCCGAGCCCTATCCACAGGCCACGCACCCGGCCGACCGGTCCGCGACCGGAGTGGTGGACCTGGCGGGGCAACTGGGCGCCTGAGCCCTCAACGGCCGCGCGCCGCCAGCCGTTCCCGCTGCGGCACGACCGTGTACTTCGGGTCCTCGGCCGAGGCCACCCCGGCGTGGAACACGCCGAAGCGCAGGACCGCCGAACCGGAGAGCAGCGCGGCACCGGCCGCCGCGGCGAGCCGCCGGTCGCGCAGCCGTCCCGACAGGACCGCCAGCGCGGCACCGCCCGCCGTCAGGGCCTCCGCCGCCCGGAGCAGCCTGTGCGGCCTGCCCCGCTCGTAGGGCTCGGCGGCCAGGCCCATGCGGTCCTTCATCACCTGGAAGGCCCCCAGTTCCAGCGCGGCGCCCCCTACGGCCATGCGGCGCGCGGGACCCGCCTGGCCGACCGGGGCGGCGGCCAGCGCGAGACCGGCCGCCGCGGTGGCACCGGATCCCGCGAAGACGAACGGCAGCTCCCGGTACCCCTCGTGCCAGGAGGGCACCGCCGTGTCCGAGATCAGGACCGCGGTGTACGTCGCCACGGCCGGGCCGAGGACGGCGGCGCCCGCGGTGGCGGCCGAGCCCACGCGCCGGTGGCGGCCCGCGACATCCGCGGTCGCGGCGGCCAGTGCGAGCGGGGCGTACCCGGCCAGCAGCCACGAGCCGACGCTCATCGGAGAGGTGGGCTTGAGGACCCGGAGCATGTTCACGAAGCGGGCCGGGCGGCCCAGGTCATGGACGAGCGCCACCAGGGAGAGGGAGATCGCCCCGGCGGCGCCCAGCTTCGCCGGCCGGCCCAGCGCCGGCCGCCCGGTGAGGTCGGCCCCCACGGCCAGCAGCGAGGACGCCCCCGCCAGACCACCGAGGTACAGGTAGCCGGCGATGTCCAGGGGCTTCCACGTCGGCTTGTTCAGGACCGGCTTGCCGTAGTACGACGAGAACTCCGCGTCCGGGACCATCGGCCGCTCGCCCCGGCCGCGACGGCGTCGCCGGCGCCCGGCACGGGCCCCGGTGGGCGCCTCGCGTCCCGGCCGCTCGCCCTGCACACCGTTCCGGGTGACGTCCGATCCGCTCATCGCGGCCTCCTCACGAAACTGGCGACGGCGAGCGCGCCGAGTGAGACGGCGGCCAGCGCCGCCTGCCGCCACATGGCGGGCAGGTCCCGGGTGGTGACCACCGGGTCCGGGGGCAGGCCGTAGACCTCCGGCTCGTCCAGCAGCAGGAAGAACGCCCCGTCGCCGCCGACCCCGTCCTGCGGGCTCTCGCCGTAGAGCAGGGCGTCGGTCACCCCGGACGCGTGCAGCTGCGCCACCCGGGCAGCCGCCCGCTCGCGCAGCTCCTCCAGGGGACCGAACTGGATCGAGTCCGTGGGGCAGGACTTGGCGCAGGCCGGCTCCATGCCGACGCCCAGCCGGTCGTAGCACAGGGTGCACTTCCACACCCGGCCGTCGTCCTTGCGCTGGTCGATGACACCGTACGGGCAGGCGGGCACGCAGTAGCCGCAGCCGTTGCAGACGTCCTCCTGGACGACGACCGTTCCGAACTCGGTGCGGAACAGCGCGCCCGTGGGGCACACGTCCAGGCAGGCCGCGTGCGTGCAGTGCTTGCACACGTCCGAGGACATCAGCCAGCGCAGCTCGGTCCTGCCGTCCGGGGACACCGGCGAGATCTCCCCGGCCGGGGCGCCCGCGGGGGCAGCGCCGGGCGGGGGAGTGGTGGCTCCCGGGCCGGGCGGGGCCGCACCGGTGCCGAGCCGGGAGGCGGCGGCGAACACGTCCACGTCCTCGTGGCCGACACCGGGCTCCTGCCCGCCGAACGGCTTGCGCTGCTCGATGAAGGCCACGTGGCGCCAGGTGTCGGCGCCGAGCCCCTGCGTGTTGTCGTAGGACATGCCCGTCAGCTCCAGCCCGTCCTCCGGAATGGCGTTCCACTCCTTGCAGGCCACCTCGCAGGCCTTGCAGCCGATGCACACGGAGGTGTCGGTGAAGAAGCCCATCCTGGGCGGAGCGTCCGGGTAACCGGAGGCACCCGCCACGTCCGGCTGGGGGCCGAACAGAAGGTTGCCGTGGCCCGCCTTCGCCTCCTGGCCGCCGCTCATGCCGTACCCACCTCACTCACGACTCGTCGCCCCCCTCGGGTGCCTCGCCCGGCGCGGCCCGTACCCATGCCACGCGCCCGGCAGTTCCACGCTCTTGGCGAAGTACCAACGGCTCAGGGCGTTGCGCGGCCGGTGCCGGTGCCGGTGCCGGTGGAGCCACCGCCAGGCCTGCGTGCCCCTGCGCGCGAGGCCGGGGAGCGTCGCGCACCACGATCCGGTAGGCCTCCTCCCGCGACAGCAGCGTGCGCGCCTGCTCGTACCCCGTCCGCCGTCCGCCGTACCTCAGCGGTGTCCCGACCGTCCGGCAGCCGGCGTCGGTCGGCCGCCTGCAGGCCCGGACGCGCCCGCTTGGTGGGGCCGAGCGCGGTGCGGGTGGGCTGGCTGCGCAGCCGGTCGCACAGGTGCTGCTCCGGTCCCGGCCCGGTGAGCCACCGCTCGAAGAACGGATAGCCGTACAGGGAGAGGACGGCGGGCAGCATCACGCCCGGCGGGAGCGACCAGTGGTCGGGGAACGCCTTGCGTAGGAACTCCCTGCCCGCGGACGAGACCGGCAGCCGCTGGTCGAGCGCGGTCACCAGCCGCTCGCCCCGCCCCTCGCGCCTGGGCGAGCGCCGCTCGTCGGACACCGCCACTGCGTCTCGCCTTCCGCCCGGTTCCGGGCCCCTCACTGTGGGTGCTCTGATTCGAGCCCGGCACGGGTGCCCCCGCTCCGCTCGTTCGAAACGGTCCGGGCGGGGCCGGACGGGCGGGTCCGTTTGCGGCGGTGGGCGTGGGGCTGTCCGATGGCCCGCACGGACTTGCCGGCGGTCGTCGAGGAGGTCGCCGTGGTGGATGTGTCCGAGGTCGTCGCCGCCAGGCTGCGGTCGTGGGGTGTCGAACGCGTACGGCGTGCCCGGACGCTGCGGGACCTCGCTGGACTGATGGACGCGGCATCTCCGACTGCGCAACGGCACGTGCTCCCTGCTGTCGGGACACCTCGGTCTGCCCGGCGCGGCCGTCCCCTACGCGGTCGCCGCGCGGTTCGCCGCACCGGGCCGGCCGGTGATCGCCCTGGTGGATGACGGCGCCTTCCGGAGCGGCGTACTGAACATCGTCACATCGTCGTGGACGGCGAGATCCGGCCGGACCGGGCGGCCCGGCCGACGGGCATGGCGCGGGCCGGCCGTACCGGCGCCGTACGGTGATCAAGCCGTGAGGTGCTCAAACTTCTTCGTCTACCCCCGTTCCCGGGCTCCACACTCCCGGATTTCATCCTCGCCGGGGGATGTCCCGTGGCTTTGTCCGCGGTCGTGAATGTGGGTTAGCCTGCGACGTATTTCTCATCACGCACTTCCGTGAACTGCGGAAATGCATTCATCGATTCCGGGTCAGGCCGTGTGCCCGGTTGTGGTTCCGAGCCCTCTGCCCGAGGGCTCCTGGGGAGCGGAACGAGGGTGCGCATGGCCGGCAAGGCGACCGGGACGATCGAAGCGGTCCCGGGTGAAAAGGAACTGAGGAGACTCCTCGCGGGGCTGACCGCCGTACGCGACGGAGACTTCGGCACGCGTCTGCCCGACGACGCCAGCGGACTGATGGGTGACATCGCCACGGTCTTCAACGGCATGGTCGACCAGTTGTCGGTGTTCACCTCCGAAGTGACGCGCGTGGCCCGCGAGGTGGGCACCGAGGGTACCCTCGGCGGACAGGCGGAGGTACCGGGGGTCTCCGGCACCTGGGCCGACCTGACCGACTCCGTCAACGCCATGGCGGGCAACCTCACCACCCAGGTCCGCGACATCGCACAGGTCGCGACCGCCGTGGCCAAGGGCGACCTGTCGCAGAAGATCGATGTGCCCGCGCGCGGCGAGATCCTGCAGCTGAAGGAGACCGTCAACACGATGGTCGACCAGCTGTCCGCCTTCGCCGACGAGGTGACCCGGGTCGCCCGAGAGGTCGGCACCGAGGGGCGCCTCGGAGGACAGGCCCAGGTGCCCGGAGTCGCCGGTGTCTGGCGCGACCTGACCGACTCGGTCAACTTCATGGCCGGAAACCTGACCAACCAGGTGCGCAATGTCGCCCAGGTGACGACGGCGGTGGCGCAGGGTGATCTGTCGCAGAAGATCACCGTGGATGCGCGGGGCGAGATCCTGGAGCTGAAGAACACCATCAACACGATGGTGGACCAGTTGTCGGCGTTCGCGGACGAGGTGACCCGGGTGGCCCGCGAGGTGGGCACCGAAGGACGCCTCGGGGGGCAGGCGGACGTCAAGGGCGTCAAGGGCACCTGGCGCGACCTGACCGACTCGGTGAACTTCATGGCCGGAAACCTGACCAACCAGGTGCGCAATGTCGCCCAGGTGGCCACGGCGGTGGCGCAGGGTGATCTGTCGCAGAAGATCACCGTGGATGCGCGGGGCGAGATCCTGGAGCTGAAGAACACCATCAACACGATGGTGGACCAGTTGTCGGCGTTCGCGGACGAGGTGACCCGGGTGGCCCGCGAGGTCGGCACCGCCGGGAACCTCGGCGGACAGGCCACCGTGCGCGGAGTCTCGGGCACCTGGAAGGACCTCACCGACAACGTCAACGTGATGGCCTCCAATCTCACCGGCCAGGTCCGCTCCATCGCGCAGGTCGCCACCGCCGTGGCCCGCGGTGACCTCTCCCAGAAGATCACCGTCGAGGCCAAGGGCGAGGTCGCCGCGCTCGCCGACGTCATCAACACCATGGTCGACACGCTCTCCGCGTTCGCGGACGAGGTGACCCGGGTCGCCCGCGAGGTCGGCACCGAGGGCCGCCTCGGCGGCCAGGCCCATGTGCCCAACGTGGCCGGCACCTGGAAGGACCTCACCGACAACGTCAACTCCATGGCCAACAACCTCACCGGTCAGGTGCGCAACATCGCGCTGGTGACCACCGCGGTGGCCCGGGGCGACCTGTCGAAGAAGATCGACGTGGACGCCCGCGGCGAGATCCTCGAACTGAAGACGACCATCAACACCATGGTCGACCAGCTGTCGGCCTTCGCCGACGAGGTGACCCGCGTCGCTCGCGAGGTCGGCACCGAGGGCCGCCTCGGCGGCCAGGCGGAGGTCGAGGGCGTCTCCGGCACCTGGAAGCGCCTGACGGAGAACGTCAACGAACTCGCGGGCAACCTCACCCGCCAGGTGCGCGCCATCGCCGACGTGGCCAGCGCCGTCGCCGAGGGGGACCTGACCCGGTCGATCACCGTCGACGCGTCCGGCGAGGTCGCCGACCTCAAGGACAACATCAACTCCATGGTGGGGTCCCTGCGCGAGACCACCCGGGCCAACCAGGAACAGGACTGGCTCAAGACCAACCTCGCCCGCATCTCCGCCCTGATGCAGGGCCACCGCGACCTGCCGGTCGTCGCCGAGCTGATCATGGACGAGCTGGTGCCCCAGGTGTCCGCCCAGTACGGCGCCTTCTACCTCGCCGATGACGGCCCGTCCGGACCCGAACTGCGGCTCGTCGGCTCCTACGGCCGGCCCGAGGACGACACCCGGCCCGTCCGGATCCCCTTCGGCCGCTCCCTGGTCGGCCAGGCCGCCCGCAGCCGCCGTATCATCGCCGTGGACCAGCTGCCGCCCGGGTACGTGACCATCTCCTCCGGGCTCGGACAGGTCGAGCCCACCGTTCTGCTGCTGCTGCCCGTCGTCTTCGAGGAGCAGGTCCTCGGCGTCATCGAACTCGCCTCGGTCGCCCCCTTCACCCCGGTCCAGCAGGACTTCCTGCAGCAGTTGGTGGAGACCATCGGTGTCAACGTCAACACGATCGTCGCCAACGCCCGCACGGACGAGCTGCTCCAGGAGTCGCAGCGTCTGACCAGCGAACTGCAGTCGCGCTCCGCCGAGTTGCAGGCACGGCAGGAGGAGTTGCAGCAGTCCAACGCCGAACTGGAGGAGAAGGCCTCGCTGCTGGCCGAGCAGAACCGGGACATCGAGGCGAAGAACCTGCAGATCGAGCAGGCCCGGCAGGAACTGGAGGCCCGCGCCCAGCAGTTGTCGCTCGCCTCGCGGTACAAGTCCGAGTTCCTCGCGAACATGAGCCACGAGCTGCGCACCCCGCTCAACAGCCTGCTCATCCTGGCCCAGCTGCTGGCCCAGAACCCTTCCCGCAACCTCACCCCCAAGCAGGTCGAGTACGCGGGCATCATCCACTCCGCCGGCTCGGACCTGCTCCAGCTCATCAACGACATCCTCGACCTGTCCAAGGTCGAGGCCGGCAAGATGGACATTAATCCCGAGCGGGTCCCGCTCAAGCAGCTCATCGAGTACGTCGAGGCCACGTTCCGGCCGATGACCTCGCAAAAGAGCCTGGACTTCACCGTCACCACCGCACCCGGCGCCCCCGCCGACCTGCTCACCGACGACTCCCGGCTGCGGCAGATCCTGCGTAACCTGCTGTCCAACGCGGTGAAGTTCACCGAGCAGGGCGGTGTCGAACTGCGGATCGAACCCGCGCCCGACGAGGAGGTGCCCCAGGGCGTGCTGCGCGGCGGCACCATCGTGGCCTTCCGGGTGAAGGACACCGGCATCGGCATCCCGGATCAGCAGCGGGAGACCATCTTCGGCGCCTTCCAGCAGGCGGACGGCACCACGAGCCGCAAGTACGGTGGCACCGGCCTCGGCCTGTCCATCACCCGGGAGATCGCCCAACTCCTCGGCGGTGCCGTCACGGTCGACAGCACACCCGGCAAGGGCAGCACGTTCACCCTCTTCCTGCCCGTCGCCCGGGCGGACTTCGAGGAATTGCTGCGGGGCGGCCGGAATGCGCCGCAGCAGCTGGAGGCGCCCCGGGCCGACGAGCTGCCCGAGCGGGAGCCCATGGCCGACCCACGGCCGGGTGCCGCCAAGGGGCAGCGTCCGCGCCGCCTGCTCGTCGTGGAGGAGCGCCTGCGCGGCCTGCTCACGCTCGTCGCCGAGAGCGTCGTCGGGGACCTCGCGCACGGCCCGGGCGGCACCCCCGTCGACATCATCACCGCGGTCGGCGCGCAGGAGGCGGCCGGTGCGCTCGCCGCGGAACCCTGCCACTGCGTCGTCGTCCAGCTCGGCGCGTCAGACGGGGAGTCCGCCCGCTTCCTGCAGGCCCTGCGCGGCGACTCGGCGCTGGCGAGCGTGCCCGTCCTGGTACACAGCTCCTACCGCATCGAGCAGCTCACCGAGGACGGCGCGGGCGGCTCGCTGGAGTACCTGTACAGCCTGGACGAGCTGCGCGAACGGATCGCCCTGCACCTGTCGGCCGAGGAGCCCGGCGAGGTGCTCACCCTGGTCCGCGGCGACGAACCGCAGCCGGCGGCGCCCCACCCGGTCGACGAGAGCAACCGCGGCCGAAGCGTCCTCGTCGTCGACGACGACGCCCGCAACCTGTTCGCGCTCAGTGGCATCCTGGAACTGCACGGCTTCCGTGTGCTGCACGCGGAGAACGGCCGCAAGGGCATCGAGACGCTGCTGAACAACCCGGACGTCGAACTTGTTCTGATGGACGTGATGATGCCCGAGATGGACGGCTACGCCGCGACGGCCGAGATCCGCCGGATGCCGCAGTACGCCGACCTGCCGGTCATCGCCGTGACCGCCAAGGCCATGCAGGGCGACCGGGAGAAGAGCCTCGCCGCAGGTGCCAGCGACTACGTGACGAAACCGGTGGACACGCATGACCTCATCGCCTGCGTCCGGCGCTGGCTGCCCGCATGAGGACGCCCCTGCCAGCCCCACCGTCCGCCGGCCGAGGAGCACGTACACGGTGAACGCCTACGACCCGTCGTCCGAACCCGCGGCACCCGCCGCGGGCTCCGCCGACGCCGACACACCGGACATCCCCGACGCACCGGACACCCCCGACGCGTCCACCCCACCGCGGGCTACTGCAGCTGCCGACACGCCGGACCTGGTCGACGGGCTCGTCACGCCGGAGCCGGCCGACCTGGACCTGGACCTGGACCTGGCCGAGGTGCCCGCCACCTCGCCCGTCGGCCGACTCGCGGCGACGGTCGAACGGCTGCGCCAGGAGGTGCGGGCGGCACAGGCCGAGGCCGACGGCCGGGCCCTGATGGAACTGGCCAAGGGCATCCTGGTGGAGCGCCTCGGCTGCGGCCCCGCCCAGGCCGCCCGGCAGCTCGCCGAGCTCGCCGAGCAGGCCCGGGTGACCCCGCTGGAGTTCGCGGTGGAGGTCATCAACCAGGCGGCCCGGGACCGTGTCTCGGAGGTGACCGGCGCCTTCCTGGCCGCCACCTCGGATTCGGCCGCGCCGGTCGAGGAGTCCGCCGCCGTGCGGCTGCGGGCCGCCGAGAGCGGAGTCCTCGCCGCGCACGACACCCAGGCGGTGGCCGACTCGCTGCTCCAGCACGCGCTGGGGCCGCTGGGTGCGGTGGCCGTCGCCGTCTGGGCCGTGGGCTCCGACGGTTCGCTGACCCTCGCGGGCAGCGCCGGGTTCCCGCCGGCCGAGGCGGCGCGCTGGCGCTACGTCCCGCCGGACGTGGCCACGGTGGCCCGACGCGGCCTGACCGAGCCCGACGGGCTCTGGCTGCCGTCCCTCGCCGGGTCGGGGCTGCCCACCGTCGGACGGCGGGACTTCGCGGACGGTGCGCGGGTGGCCGTACCCGCCGGGGCGGGCGGCCGGATCCTGGGCGTCCTGGAGATCGCCTGGCCCAAGCCGGAGGGCCCGCAGCCGCCCCCGGTGGTCCGCCAGGTGGAAGCGCTCGCCGAACTGTGCGCGCACACCCTGGAGGCTCACGCGCTGCTGCCCGGGGCCGCGCAGGAACCCCGGGTGCTGCCCGACGCGGCGGAACTGATGGACCTGGCGGACGGGCTGCACGACCCGGCCCTGGTGCTGGTGCCGCACCTCGACGAAACCGGGCAGCTCGTCGACTTCCGCATCCAGCACGTCAACAGCCACTTCCTCGACCCCGCGGGCCGGCCGCGGGCCGTGATCAACGGCGCGCTGCTGCTGGAGGCCTACCCGATGGCCGCGGGATCCAGCGAGCTGTTCCAGCGGGTGGAGCGGGTCCACGCCACCGGCGAGGCGTTCCGCGCCCACCGCATGCGGCTCACCGCGCTGGTCGATGAGGTGCCGCTCGCGGCCGTCGCCGACATCAGCATCAGCCGGCACGGCGCCAGCGTGCTGCTGATCTGGCGCATCGAGGACGAGGCGGCACGCCTGGCCAGCCTGCTCCAGCACGCCCAGCGGCTCGGCCGCATCGGCGGCTTCGAGGAGAACCTGCTGACCGGCGAGATCACCTGGAACGGACAGCTGTTCGATCTTTACGGCCGCCCGCCCACCAGCTCCCCGGTCCCGCTGGAGGACCTGCCCGCGCACGCCCACCCCGACGACGCCGTCACCATCCGCCGCTTCCTGCGCACCCTGCTGCACCAGCGGCGTCCGGCCTCCGCCGCGTTCCGGCTGCTGCGGCCGGACGGAGTGACCCGGCACATTCGCGTGGTGGCCGAACCCGTCCTGGACACCTACGGCCAGCTCTTCGTCGTGCGCGGTGCCTACCAGGACATCTCCGCCCAGCACTGGACCGAGGTCGCCCTCGCCGCCACCCGCGACCAGCTCGCCCACACCGAGCAGCAGGCCGACGAGCGCAACCGCCTGGCCCTCCAGCTCCAGCACGCCATCATGCCGCCCACCCAGACCCCGCTGCAGGTGCCCGACCTGCAGGTGGCGGTGCGCTACCGGCCCGCCGAGACCGAGCAACTGGTCGGCGGCGACTGGTACGACGCCGTCGTGCTGCCCTCCGGGCTGGTACTGCTGTGCGTGGGCGACGTCGCCGGGCACGGCATCGAGGCGGCGACCAGCATGGTCGTGCTGCGCAACGCCCTGCGCGGCCTGGCCGTGACCGGCGCCGGGCCCGCACAACTGCTGTCCTGGCTGAACATCGTCGCCCACCATCTGACCGGGGCCGTCACCGCCACCGCCGTCTGCGGCCTGTACGACGCCGAGCGGCGCACCCTGCGCTGGGCGCGCGCGGGCCATCTCCCGCCGGTCCTGGTCCGGGACGCGGAGGCCGTCGCCCTGCCCACGCTCAAGGGCATGTTGCTGGGCGCCCTGCCGGAGGCCGAGTACGAGGAGACGGAGCTGCAACTCGCGGCCGGTGACACGCTGTTGATGTACACCGACGGCCTGATCGAGCGCCGGGACCGCTCCGTGGAGGAATCGCTGTCGCACCTGCTGACCACGGCCCGCTCGGCGCCCGTCGGCCTGGACCAGCACCTGGACCGGCTGCTCACCTACAGCAGGTCGGACACGGACGACGACACCTGCATCGTGGGGATCCGGGTGGCCTGAGTCAGCCCGTGCCGGTGCCGGGAACCCCGTCCAGGGGGGCGGTGAGGTGGCCGAGGGTGTTGGTGAGGTCCAGCATGCGGTCGAGCGTGGCGGGCCGCTCGTCCAGGTGCAGCAGGGCGCCGGCGGCAGCGGTGCGGCGGCGGACCGCCAGCAGGGCGGCCAGGCCGGAGGAGTCGATGTGGGTGAGCCCGCGGAAGTTCAGGCGTACGTCCCCCACGTCCGGCGCGGTGTCGAGGTGACCGGCCACGAAGTCGACCAGTTCGCCACAGGTGTCGTAGTCGAGGTCGCCGGCGATGTGCACGGTCAGCCCGGTGGTGCCGGGGTCTGCGATGAGTTTCAGCTGAGAGGCCACGGCAACAGGTTTACACGGTCGGCCCGTTGGTGAGGGCGACGGTGGTGGTGACGCGCTTGCCCCGGGTCAGCGGAGTGACTTCCAGTCCGTCGCTCAGCATGTTCACCAGTTGCAGTCCGTGTCCGCCGATGCGCCGCGGATCAGGAGGGCGCTGCCGGGGCGGCTCGGCGGAGGTGTCCATGACGGTGATGCGCAGTGCGGCGGCGTCGGGGGACAGCTCCAGCCGGAGCGCGCACGGGCCCGGAGCATGCTGCACCGCGTTGGTGACGAGTTCGCTGACCACGAGCTGAGCGTCCTGGACCGCCCGCCGTGCCGGTGCGGGCCGGGCCCGCGACAGCAGGACGCCGACGGCGTCTCTCGCGTCGGCGATGCAGGGCACGCCGGCGTTCCAGGTGCGGGTGTGCCGCAGGGGCGCGGGGCGCGTCCGCGTCGTCGCATGAGTGCTCAGCGGGATGTCCATGCTTGGCTGCCCTTTTCCTCCGGGGGTCAGGGTCCCCTCGTGACACGGCGAGGCAGGCCGGAGAATCCGATCCAGGGATTCCCCGAGCCTGCCCCGGTGCGTTGTCCGATTCAGCGCTGGACGTCAGTGCTTGAAGACGTCCTTCGTCTTCTCCTTGGCCTGCCGGGCGTCGCCTCGCGCGGCCTCCATGCGGCCCTCGGCCTCCATGCGCTCGTTGCCGACGGCGCGCCCCGCGGTCTCCTTGACCTTGCCCTTGGCCTGCTCCGCCTTGGCCTTCGCCTTCTTGTTGCCAGCCATCGGATGTCACATCCCCACGTCTCTTAGGTGTGCGGTCCACCTTCGGCTTGCCACTCAGCGGCGGTCCAAACGACCGTGATTACTAACTCTTGATTGAACAGTCCAGGCTGATAAACCTACTGTTAGTACCTGTGGACACGAAGGACAGGAATCAGGACCGGGGCGAGGACACCGAGGAGGCCGCCGTGCTCGCCGCCGCGCTGCGGCTGGCCATGGGCCGGATCGTCCGTCGGCTGCGGCAGGCCCACGCCGTCGGCGACGTGACCCTCTCCGGCGTCTCGGTGCTGGCCCGGCTGGCCGCCGCCGGACCCGACTCGCCCGGCTCGCTGGCCGAGCTGGAGCGCGTCCGGCCCCAGGCGATGGCCACCACGCTCGCCGGGCTCGAACAACGCGGACTGGTCAGCCGCACCCCCGACACGGCCGACGGCAGGCGGGCCATCGTGTCGATCACCGACACGGGCCGCATCATGCTGGAGGAACGCCGCTCGGAGTCCGTGGGCCGACTCGCCCACGCCCTGGACGAGTTCACCCCGCAGGAGCGCGCGGCACTGCGTGCCGCGCTGCCCCTCCTCGACCGGCTGGCGGAACGGCTGTGAGCGGGCAGACGCCGCTCCCGGGCGGACCCGCGCACGGCCTGCGCGGCCGTCTGCTCGCCCGCTCGGCCCGCCACCGGGACACGCCGCCGGGCCCCGGCTACAAGTGGATCGCCCTGTCCAACACCACACTCGGCGTCCTGATCGCCACGATGGACGCCTCCATCGTGATCATCTCCCTGCCGGCGATCTTCCGCGGCATCGGCCTGGACCCGCTCGCCGCGGGCAACATCGGCTATCTGCTGTGATGATCCTGGGCTATCTGCTGGTCTCGGCCGTGCTGGTCGTCGTCCTCGGCCGGCTCGGCGACATGTTCGGCCGCGTCCGCATCTACAACCTCGGCTTCCTGGTCTTCGCCTGCGCCTCCGTCGCGTTGTCCCTCGACCCGTTCCGGGCCGGCGCGGGCGCCCTGTGGCTGATCCTGTGGCGCATCGTGCAGGCCTTCGGCGGCTCCATGCTCACCGCCAACTCGGCTGCGATCCTCACCGACGCCTTCCCGGCCCGGCAGCGCGGCACTGCCCTCGGCATCAACCAGATCACCGCGCTCGCCGGGCAGTTCCTCGGCCTGCTCGCCGGTGGCCTGCTCGCCGAGGCCGACTGGCGGGCGGTGTTCTGGGTGAGCGTCCCCGTCAGCGTGACCGGGACCGCCTGGTCTTACCTCAGCCTGCGCGAGACCGCGGCCGGCGGCCGCGGCCGTGTCGACTGGCTCGGCAACATCACGTTCGCCACGGGCGCCGGCATCCTGCTCGCCGGCATCACCTACGGCATCCAGCCCTACGGCGGCCACCCCACCGGATGGACCAACCCCTGGGTGCTCGCGGGTCTGACCGGCGGTGTTCTCCTGCTGCTGGTGTTCTGCGCGGTGGAGACCCGGGTCGCCGAGCCCATGTTCCGGCTGTCCCTGTTCCGGGTGCGGGCCTTCGCCGCGGGCAACCTGGCCGCCCTGCTCACCGCGATCGCCCGCGGCGGGCTGCAGTTCATGCTCATCATCTGGCTGCAGGGCATCTGGCTGCCGCTGCACGGCTACGACTTCGAGGACACCCCGCTGTGGGCCGGCATCTTCATGCTGCCGCTGACCCTCGGCTTCCTGATCGCCGGTCCGATCTCCGGCTACCTCTCGGACCGGTTCGGCGCCCGCCTGTTCTCCACGGCCGGCCTGATCGTGGTCGCCGGCTCGTTCCTCGGCCTGTTGGTACTCCCCGTGGACTTCGCCTACGGCCCGTTCGCGACGCTGCTGTTCCTCAACGGCCTGGGCCAGGGGATGTTCTCCTCGCCCAACACCTCGTCCGTCATGGGCAGCGTCCCGGCCCGCTACCGGGGCGTGGCCTCCGGGATGCGCGCCACCTTCCAGAACTCGGGCACGGCCCTGTCCATCGGTGTCTTCTTCTCGCTGATGGTCTCCGGGCTGGCCTCCTCCCTGCCGTCGACGCTCAGCAGCGGACTGACGGCGCACGGCGTGCCCGCGGGCACCGCCCACGAGGCGGCCTCGCTGCCCCCGGTCAGCACTCTCTTCGCCACCTTCCTGGGCAGCAACCCCATCGGCCACCTGCTCGGCGCGGGCGGCACCCTGGACCACCTGACCGCGGCGCAGCGCGCCACCCTGACCGGCCACACCTTCTTCCCCCGGCTGGTGTCCGGCCCCTTCCACCACGGGCTGACCATCGTCTTCGGCGTCGCCGCGGGCATGGCCCTCGTCTCGGCCGTCGCCTCCGCCCTGCGCGGGGGCCACGAGCCCGCCGCCGACGACACCCCGAAGGGCACCCGTCCGGCGTACGCCCGCAAGGGATGACACCCCCACCGGGCGCGGTCGACTTCCGACCGCTGCTCCTGCTTGCCTTCCGGTGACGGCAGGGAAGGGGGACCGGGCACCGGGGGGCTGCACGCCTTCGCGTACCCGCAGCCCGCGGCGGCCCGGCCGCCTGACGCGGACCTGTCGGCAGCACTCAGAGTTCGCGCCGGCGACGCACCAGGTGACGTGCGACGAAGGCCCCGAGCAGGACGCCGGCGGTCCCGAGGAGGTAGAGCTGGTAGCGGGAGATCTCGTCGTAGACGGCCGTGATGTGGCTGCCCACCAGGTAGGCCAGGGTGGCCCAGAAGGCGACCCACAGCGCCGCGCCGAGCGCGTTGAAGGCGACGAAGCGGCGCCAGGGCATGCCCGTCGTACCCGCGATGATCCCGTTGGCCTGGCGCAGCCCCTCGACGAACCGGGCCACGGTGACGATCTTGCCGCCGTGCCGGCCGAAGAAGTCCTCGGCGGCCTGAAAGCGCTTCGGTGTCAGGAAGACGTACCGTCCCCAGCGGTGCACGGCGGCCCGTCCGCCGCTGCGGCCGATGAGGTAGCCGATGTTGTCCCCGAGCACGGCGGCGGCGAACGCGGTGGCGGCCACCGCGACGATGTTCAGCCGTCCCGCCCCGGCGAGAACGCCCGCGGCGATCAGGATGGTCTCGCCGGGCGCCGGCACCCCGAAGTCCTCCACGAGGACGACGGCCCCCACGGCCCAGTAGCCGTAGTGGCCGAGCAGCGGCGCCAGGTGAGCCAGCGGGCCCGGAAGCGGAGGGGCCATGCCCCCACGGTACGTCGTGGCGGCGCACCGCCCCGCACTCCGGCCGGCGGCGGCAGGGGGCGGGACGGGTGCAGTTACTGGGCGAGAGGGCCGGTGCCGAACTTGTCGTTGCCGGGGTCGGGCTGACAGGTGCGGCACAGTTCGTGTTCCCCGTCGCGGGTGACGACGGTTCCCCAGCCGAGGCAGTGCTCGCAGTTGCGGGCCAGGCCCAGGTCGGGGTGGGGCGGCAGACAGGGGCTGTGGTGGGCTCCGTAGGCCATGCGGTGAGCGGCTCCTTGAAAGTGCGGGGTCGCGGTCCGGATGACTTCCATTATGTCCGACTTTTTCTTTATGTCTATGGCGAGTGTCACTCGGTGCCAGAAATCACCCGAGGTTCCCCAGGCGCGCGTCCCGCCACAGGTCCACGCCACCGTCGGTGGCGTACTTGTCGATCTCGGCCAGTTCCTCGGTGCTGAAGGCGAGGTTCTCCAGTGCGGCCACGTTCTGCTCCAGCTGCTGGGTGCGGGAGGCGCCGATCACCAGGGAGGTGACCCGCTCGTCCCGCAGGGCCCAGGCCAGTGCCATCTGGGCCAGGGTCTGCCCGCGCCGGGCGGCGATGTCGTTCAGGGAGCGCAGTCGCCGCCGCATGTCCTCGGTCAGCCAGGACGGGTCGAAGGACTTGCCCTGAGCTGCCCGTGAGTCCTGGGGCAGACCCTCGAGATAGCGGCCGGTCAGCAGGCCCTGCGCGAGTGCCGTGAACCCGATGACGCCGAAGCCCTCCTCCTGGGCCGCGTCCAGCAGGCCGTCGGTCTCGATCCAGCGGTTGAGCATGCTGTACGACGGCTGGTGGATCAGCAGCGGGGTGCCGAGGTCGCGCAGGATCGCGGCCGCCTGCCGGGTGCGCTCGGCGTCGTAGGAGGAGATGCCCACGTACAGGGCCTTGCCCTGGCGGACGGCGGTGTCGAGCGCGCCCATCGTCTCCTCCAGCGGCGTGCTCGCGTCCAGCCGGTGGGAGTAGAAGATGTCCACGTAGTCCAGGCCCATGCGGCTGAGGGACTGGTTTAGCGAGGCCAGTAGGTACTTGCGGGAGCCGCCGCCCTGCCCGTAGGGGCCCGGCCACATGTCCCAGCCGGCCTTGGTGGAGACCACCAGCTCGTCCCGGTACGGCGCGAGGTCCCGCTTGAGCAGCCGGCCGAAGTTGATCTCGGCAGCGCCGTACGGGGGGCCGTAGTTGTTGGCCAGGTCGTGGTGGGTGATCCCGAGGTCGAAGGCGCGCAGGGCGATCTCGCGCTGGGTCTCGAAGGGGCGGTCGTCGCCGAAGTTGTGCCAGTAGCCCAGGGACAGCAGGGGCAGGTCCAGTCCCGAGCGGCCGGTGCGCCGGTAGCGCATCGTGCCGTCGTAGCGAGCGGGGTCCGCGACGTGGTTCATCGGGTCGTCTCCGGGGTGGTGCCGTAGGGGTGCCCGTCGTGTGCGAAGGGGCCCGTCCACCCTGCGCCTCCATGATTCGTAAGTCCAACCGCCGCCGCTCATGGGATTGAGCAGTGCGGTTTCTGAATCGGGCGGCGGTACGGCACGCGCCCGGGCGTTGTGATATCGGACGGCGTGGCGCCTGTTCAATCCTACGAACTTGCAGCGGCACGGGTTACCGGCTGACGCTGCGTTTGATAGGAAACTTTCCTACCAGTGTGGTGACAGCCAACTCTCCACCCCCCACCCCGATTTGGAGCCCCTGTGGTGCACGCAGACCGCGAATCAGCAGCCTCCGCCCGCCCCTCCCGCCGGACCGTCGTCGCCTTGTTCGGCGCCGTCGCCACCGGAGCCCTGCTTGGCGCCGAGCGCGTCGCGGCGGCACCGTCGGCCCCCTCGGCCGCGCCGGGCCTCGACGACCCGGCGAAGAAGGAGATCGCCATGCAACTGGTCTCGAGCGCGGAGAACTCCTCGCTCGACTGGAAGGCCCAGTACAAGTACATCGAGGACATCGGCGACGGCCGCGGCTACACCGCCGGCCTCATCGGCTTCTGCTCCGGCACCGGCGACATGCTCGACCTCGTCCAGCTCTACACCGACCGCAAGCCCGGCAACGTCCTGGCCAAGTACCTGCCGGCCCTGCGCCGGGTCAACGGCACCGACTCGCACGACGGCCTGGACCCCAACTACCCCAAGGACTGGCGCAAGGCGGCGCAGGACACCGCGTTCCAGCAGGCGCAGAACGACGAACGCGACCGCGTCTACTTCAACCCGGCGGTCGCCCAGGGCAAGGCGGACGGGCTGCACGCCCTCGGCCAGTTCATCTACTACGACGCCATCGTCATGCACGGCGACGGCGACGATCCCACCAGCTTCCGCAACATCCGCAAGCGGGCCCTGCGCAGCGCCAAGCCGCCGGCGCAGGGCGGCAACGAGACCACGTACCTCAACGCCTTCCTGGACGCCCGGGTGTGGGCCATGAAGCAGGAGGAGGCCCACAGCGACACCAGCAGGGTCGACACCGCACAGCGGGTGTTCCTGCGCAAGGGCAACCTCGACCTGAACACCCCGCTGGACTGGAAGGTCTACGGGGACAGTTACCACATCGGCTGATGACCGGGGGCAGGTGCGGCAGGCTCGCGGCGCCCGGGATCAAGAGTGCCGATCCCAGCGCAGTGGCCTGCCGCGCCGTCGTGCGCTGGATCACGGCGACCGCCCGGGCACCCGCGGCCGGGGCGAGGGCTTCGGGCGGGCGGGCCCGGCCCGCCCTCCGTGCCGGTGGCGCACTCGCATGCCGGGCCCCCGACGCGGAAAGATGGGTCCGAGCGATCGATCACACCGATGCGGAGGAGCGGACTCATGCCGCACGAGCGAGCCGGCCGGCCGGCCGGTCCCGAGGATCTTGTCGACGTGGCCCGGCTGGTCACGGCGTACTACACGCTGCACCCCGACCCGGCCGACCCGGGGCAGCGGGTGGCATTCGGCACCTCGGGACACCGGGGATCGTCCCTGGCCACCGCCTTCAACGAGGACCACATCGCCGCCACCAGCCAGGCCATCGTCGAGTACCGCGCGGCCCAGGGCGTGGACGGCCCCCTCTTCCTCGGCGCCGACACACACGCCCTGTCCGAGCCCGCGAAGGCCACCGCCCTGGAGGTGTTCGCCGCGAACGACGTGACGGTGCTCATCGACAGCGCGGACGGCTACACCCCGACCCCGGCGGTCTCGCACGCGATCCTCACCCACAACCGGGGCCGGACCTCGGGCCTGGCCGACGGCGTGGTCGTCACCCCGTCGCACAACCCGCCGGCCGACGGCGGCTTCAAGTACAACCCGCCCAGCGGCGGCCCGGCGCCCTCCGAGGCCACCTCATGGATCCAGGACCGGGCCAACCGGATCATCGCGGGCGGCCTGAAGGACGTGCAACGGCTGACGTACGCCCGTGCGCTGGCCGCGGACACCACTCGGCGGTACGACTTCCTGGGCACCTACGTCGGCGACCTGCCGAGTGTCCTGGACCTCGACGCGATCCGCGCGGCCGGTGTGCGGATCGGCGCCGACCCGCTCGGCGGAGCGTCCGTCGCCTACTGGGGCCGGATCGCCGAGGAGCACGGCATCGACCTGACCGTCGTCAATCCGCACACCGACCCCACCTGGCGGTTCATGACGCTGGACTGGGACGGAAAGATCCGCATGGACTGCTCCTCGCCGTACGCGATGGCCTCCCTCATCGAGCAGCGCGACCGCTTCCGCATCGCCACCGGCAACGACGCCGACGCCGACCGGCACGGCATCGTCACCCCGGACGCCGGCCTGATGAACCCCAACCACTACCTCGCGGTCGCCATCTCCTACCTCTACCGGCACCGCGAGCAGTGGCCCGCCCAGACCGGCATCGGCAAGACCCTCGTCTCCTCCACGATGATCGACCGCGTCGCGGCCGACCTGAACCGCCGACTGGTCGAGGTGCCGGTGGGGTTCAAGTGGTTCGTGGACGGACTGGCGGGCGGCACCCTGGGGTTCGGCGGCGAGGAGTCGGCCGGCGCTTCCTTCCTGCGCCGGGACGGCTCGGTGTGGACCACCGACAAGGACGGCATCATCCTGGCCCTGCTCGCCTCGGAGATCACGGCGGTCACGGACAGGACGCCGTCGGAGCACTACGCCGACCTCACCGCCCGCTTCGGCGAACCCGCCTACGCCCGCATCGACGCCCCCGCCTCACGCGAGCAGAAGGCGCTGCTGGCGAAGCTGTCCCCGGCCCAGGTCACCGCCGACACCCTCGCCGGGGAGCCGGTCACCGGCGTCCTCACCGAGGCGCCGGGCAATGGCGCGGCCATCGGCGGGATCAAGGTCACCACCGCCAACGCCTGGTTCGCGGCCCGTCCTTCGGGCACCGAGGACGTCTACAAGGTCTATGCCGAGTCGTTCCTCGGCCCCGACCACCTCGCCCAGGTACAGCAGGAGGCCAAGGCCGTGGTCCTGTCCGCGCTCGGCGGCTGACTCCGCCCGGCCGTACGACGGCCTCCGCCACGGGTGCGTCTCCCCGGGGTGCGGAGGCCGTCGGCGCCAGGCTCAGCCGCGTCCGCGTCCCTGCTCCAGCCGGTCCAGCACGGCCTGTGCCATGGCTGCCTCGCCCGTTGCGTTGGGGTGGGCGGGGGCCGCGGGCGAGGCCGGCTGCAGCGGCTCGATCCAGCGGTCCGCGGGCGCCTTGCACATGTCGTGGCCGACCGTGGGGCCGTAGGTGTCGGCGTACTCGGCCCGGTCCCACGCGGCCACCAGGCGCAGCATCTGGTTCAGCCGCTTCTCGGTGTCCCGCAGATAGGCAAAGTCCCGCTGGGCGAACGGCACCGAGGGGAAGCAGCCGCTGCCGTCGTCCGGCAGCAGGTCCGGGTAGCCGACGAGGAGCACCCGCGCGTGCGGCGCGCGGGCGTGCACCGCACGCAGCACCCGGTCGATCTGCGGCGCGGTCTCCAGGACGGTGAGCGCCAACCGGTCGTAGCCGGCGGCCTTGTAGAAGCGCTCGCAGGGATTGCCGGTCGGGTCCTGGCATGGAAATCCTCCCCCTGCGCCGGGACATCGCGGCGGTCCGCACCGAAGAGCGGTCCCCGCGGTCAACTCGGTCTGTATACCAGTCCGGTAGGTCTCCCGGACCAGAAGCGGGAACGAACATTCGTGCCGCACGGGGAAGGAGAACGCAGATCGCCCTGCGGCACTCCCGACCGGGGGTGCGCCACAGGGCGGTGGAGTGGATCAGGCGGTCAGATGCCTGCCGAGGCCGGCTGCGGGGCGGACGCCTGCAGGAGCGAGTCGTCCTCCGGACGGGCCCCGGACAGACGGTGCCGGGCGGCGATCACGGCCATGTCGGCGTCCTTGGTGCCCGTGGCCACGCACAGCATGTAGGAGACGTCCGCAAGCCGTTGCCGGGCCTGCGGCGTACTCTCCTCCGCCCCGAGCAGCGTGAGGGCCTCGTACTGGGCGATCAGGTCCTTCAGTACAGCGGGGTGTGCCATGAGCATGAGATCCGCCCTCCCTGGTGCGCAGCCAGCATCGATCATGTAGCTGCGCGGCTACCCGCGTTGCCGCCCGGCATGCTCCGAGGAGGAGCGGAGAGGGCAGGATTCGAACCTGCGTGGGCCCTGGGGCCCGACCGTGAGCCGCGCTCGCTGGTCCCCGATCAACCACTCCGGGCACCTCTCCCCGTGACCGGCTTCCGGATTCCGGTGCCGTTCACAGGAACAACGGTGCCAGGACCCCATGACATCGCGCTGACAGAACCGTTCGGGCCGCCGGGTCGCGCCCGGTGCGCTTCCGGTTCCCCGGCGCGGCCGACTTCGCCCGAAGGGCTTACGACCCCGTGAATATGCCATCACCGCACCGCCCGGAGGCTACGGTCACCGAGTCGGGGAACAGCGACACGAGGGGGTGGGTGTGGTGAGTCGGGAAGACCTGCTCGCCGCGCTGGAGGCGGTGCACCGGATCGGACGGACGGCCGCGCACGGCTGGGTGCTCGACGCACACGCCGTCGAGCTGCGCTCCGCGCTGGCCGGGCCGACGCGACTCGACCTGGTGGAGTGGGGCGACCGGGAGATGCGCGCGGAGCTGTCCGCGTTGGAGGGCCGCCCCGTGCGGCAGGCGGTCCGTCTGTCCCGGCACGGCCGCGACGTCCTCGCCTACGCCCGCCGTCGGCCCCGTCCGCAGTCGGACAGACCGGTGCCCGGGCCGGGACTGCGGCTGGTGGAGCTGAAGCCGTCGCAGATGAGCGCCCTGCGCACCTACCTGGGTCTCGCCGGTCACCTGCACGAGCCGCCCGCCGAGGGACTGGCGGAGCAGGTGAACGGCGCGGTGTTCCACCGCGAGGACAACCGGTGGCGGCTGCTGCTGACGCAGCGGCAGATGGAATCCGCCGCGTACGGCTACTGGCTCCACCGCGTCGCCACCTCGGCGGCGGAGGCCAACGCCTTCGGTCGCGAGTACGGCGTCACCTACCGGCCCGGCGACAGGGAACGGCGGGCCGCGGCAGCGCTGCCCGGGGCGCGCCGCGCTTCCCCCCACGCGCCGTAGGCACCGCGCCGGCCACCGGGGCACCGGGGTGCAGCGCGGACCTCACCGCTCGCCGTGACACTCGCGGTGCCCCTCGCTATACGCACGGCGCACGAACGCGGTGCCGCGGTCCGCGGGCGGGTGACCAGCGAACCGCCCACCCCGTGGGCCGAGTTGCCCCCGCGTTGACCGAAGCGGGGGATGACCATGACCGGCTCAGCCGGTGTGGAAAGCTTCGAGGGTCCGCATCGGCACGACGGAAGAGACCCACCGGCATGGCCGTCATCCACCACACCACCCTCAGTCCGACCAAGCTCGAACTCCTCACCACCTGGCTGCCCACCCGCCCGTGGCACCGCGGCGGCGCGGGCGCCCCCGGGCTGGCGAAGTCCGGCGGCTTCCGGCTGGACGACCCGGAGGGCGAGGTCGGGATCGAACTCATGGTGGTCACCGACAGCTCCACTCCCGAGCCGATCGCCTACCTGGTCCCGCTCAGCTACCGCGGTGCCCCGCTGGAGGGCGCGGAGCACGCGCTCGTCGGCACCACGGAGCACGGCGTCCTGGGCAAGCGGTGGGCCTACGACGGCTGCCACGACCCGGCGGTGGTCACCGAACTGCTGTCCCTGATCGAGGGCAGGGCTCAGGCGATGGCCCAGAGCATCAGCGACACACCCGACCACGAGGTGACCCGCTCCTACACGGGCGAGCCGTTCCCCCTGCACAACCTCACCCCCGAGCCCACCGACGACGAGCAGGGCACCCGCATCGCCGCACCGCACGGCACGACCCTCCACCTGCACCGTGTCCTGACGCCCGTCCCCGAGAACCCGCCGCTGCCTGAGCAGGGCGCCATCGGCCATGTCGCCAGTGGCTGGTCCGGACCGGACGGCAGCCGCCTCCGCGCGGTCTTCGCGGTGCTGAATCCCCGCTGATCCCCGCCGGCCGGGGAGATCGACACGGCGCGGGCCGGGACCGGGCGCGCAGGAGGTGGAGGAAGCAGGAGGTGGAGGAAGGTGAGCCCCTGCCCGGTGCTGGGCGACGGGGCGGGGGCCTCCCAGCGCCACCGCGCCGCCGGCCGCTGACGGTCTTCGTCGGCGTGGTCGTCGGCCCCCTCTTGCTGCCGGTGTGCATGCCCTTGGCCCTGCTGCTCGCCGTCCGCGGGCGTACTCGCGGGCACGGGGGCCACGTTGGGCGTCCGGCGTTGCGGTCCTGACCCCGCGGCGCGTGCCGGCATCGGGAGCACGGCCACCCACTTCGGCGCCTCTTCTGGCATGCCTCGGTCAAATCTGTCACGCTTTCGGCAGTCCTCGCCCTGACCCCATGAGGGCGTGGCGCACCTCTCCGTACAGCGATCGCGCAACCCCATCCGCGGCCGCCCCGGCACACCCCTGCCGGACGGGCGGCCATCGAGCAGGCCGGTATCCCGGCCGTCGCAAAAGGAGCAGTGTGTGAGATCGACCCCCCACAAGACCCTCGGCGCCGGTGCGCTCACCGTCGCCGCGCTGGTCGCCCTCTCCCTCCCCGTCACCCCCGCCGCCGCCGCCCAGCCGGCCAAGGATCCGGCCGCCGCCTGCACCCCAGCGCAGGCAGTCACCAACGGCGGCTTCGAAAGCGGGACTTCGCCCTGGACGCAGTCCTCCTCCAGCGTGATCACCAGCCGCAGTGGGGAGACCGCCCACGGCGGTTCCTCCTTCGCCTGGCTGGACGGTGTCGGCAGCACCCACACCGACACCCTCGCGCAGAGCGTCACGATCCCCAGCGGCTGCAGCACCGCCACCCTCACCTTCTGGCTGCACATCGACACCGCCGAAACGACCTCGTCCATCGCCTACGACAAGCTGACGGCCAAGATCGGCAACACGACACTGGCGACCTACTCGAACATCGACAAGAGCAGCGGGTACGTGCAGAAGTCGTTCGACGTGTCGTCCTTCGCCGGCCAGACCGTGAACCTCTCCTTCACCGGAACCGAGGACTCCAGCCTCCGGACGAGCTTCGTCCTGGACGACGTCGCCCTCGAGACCTCCGGCGGCACCACCCCGCCCCCGGCGGACTCCACCCGCACCCCGGCCGCCCCGTCGTACAGCGTCAGCCTCAGCAGCGACACGAGCGGCACCGTCTGGAACGGGCACGAGAGCGTGTCCTTCACCAACGCCTCCGCCACCGCGCTCGGTGAGGTGTACCTGAGGCTGTGGGACAACTACCACGGTACCTGCTCGGCGATGCCGATCACGGTCACCGGCGTCACCGGCGGCAGCGCGGGCGCCCTCTCGGCGGACTGCACGGCCCTGAAGATCACCCTGCCCACGCCACTGAACCAGGGCCAGAGCGCCACCATCGGCTTCGGCCTGGGCATCACCGTGCCCAGCGGTGCCGACCGGTTCGGCCACGACGGCGCCTTCAGCTTCATCGGCAACGCCCTGCCCGTCCTCGCGGTCCGCGACGGCGCGGGCTGGCACCTGGACCCGTACACCAACAACGGCGAGTCCTTCTACTCCCTGGCCGCCGACTTCAAGGTGACACTCGACCACCCCAGCACCCTGCTCGTCCCCGCCACGGGCACCTCCACCGACACCCCCGGCTCCAGCGGCCGCACGGTCACCACCGCCACCGCGGCCAAGGTCCGTGACTTCGCCTGGGCCGCCGGGCCCTTCAGCAAGATCTCCGCAACCTCGTCCGCCGGCGTGCCGGTGAACATCTACTCCGTCTCGGGCATCAGCTCCTCCAGCGCCCAGTCGATGCTCAGCACCGCCAGGACCGCCGTGGACGCCCACGCGGCCCGCTTCGGCGCCTACCCCTACGGCGAGCTGGACGCCGTCATCGACAACAACTACTGGTTCGGCGGCATGGAGTACCCCGGGTTCGTCCTCGACCTGGTCAGCACCACCGCCCTCACCCACGAGATCGGCCACCAGTGGTGGTACGGCATCGTCGGCGACGACGAGTACAACAGCCCATGGCTGGACGAGGCGTTCACGGACTATGCCACCGACCTCGCCCTCGGCAAGACCGGCAGCAACTGCTGGAGCAGCGTCTCCTGGGCCTCCAGCGCGGAGAAGATCACCAACTCCATGGCCTACTGGGACGCCCACTCCTCCCGCTACTCCACCGTGGTCTACGGCTACGGCAAGTGCGCCCTGCACGACCTGCGGAGGGTCCTCGGCGACACCGCCATGGCCCAGCTGATGAAGGACTACGCGACCGCGCACTGGTACGGCGTCTCGACCACGGCCGAGTTCAAGGCGGCCGCCCAGGCCGCCACGAGCACGGACCTCACCTCCTTCTGGACCCAGCACCGCATCGACGGCTGACTCCGGACCGACCGGTCGTGGGCGGCGCCGCTCCGGCGCGGCCCACGACCACTCGGACCCGGTCCCCATGCCACTCACATGGCCTAATCTCCGGTCGGATCACCTTCGTTGGGCGGTATCCGGAGTGCGGTGCGGCCCGACTGCGGGTCAGATGGATCCGTGCGAAGCCATATGTTCCTTCACCGCTGCCGCTCGCGCTGGTCCGTCACCGGCGCTCTGAGCGGCCTCCTGCTGATCCTGTCCATTCCCTCGGCCCCGCAGTCGTCGGCCGAGTCCATACCCGAACGCGGCAGCGCCTACATGGGCATGGGGGTGCTGGCCCACGACGGCGCCGACGCCACCCCGTCGGTCTCCCGGGCCACCCAGACCGAAGGCGTGGACGTCGCCAGCTACCAGGGCGACGTCGCCTGGTCCACCCTGTGGGGCAACGGCGTCAGATGGGCGTACGCCAAGGCGACGGAGGGGACGTACTACACGAACCCCTCCTTCGCCTCGCAGTACGCCGGCTCGTACGACGTCGGCATGATCCGTGGCGCCTACCACTTCGCCACACCCGACACCACGAACGGCGCCACCCAGGCGGACTACTTCGTGGACCACGGCGGCGGCTGGTCCAAGGACGGCAGGACCCTGCCCGGCGTGCTCGACATCGAGTGGAATCCCTACGGCGACGCCTGCTACGGAAAGTCCAACAGCGGGATGGTCACCTGGGTCCGCGACTTCCTGAACCGCTACAAGGACCGCACCGGCCGAAACGCCGTCATCTACACGGCCACCAGCTGGTGGAGCGAGTGCACCGGCGACTACTCCGGTTTCGGCGCGACCAACCCGCTCTGGATTGCCCGGTACGCCTCGACGGCGGGGACCCTGCCGTCGGGCTGGTCGACGTACACGATGTGGCAGTACACCTCCTCCGGTGAGACGGTGGGGGACCTCGACAGGTTCAACGGCTCTCTGGACAAGCTGAAGGGCTTCGCCACCGGGTGAACGCCGGCCGCGTGTCCGTGACCCGATGTGAGACCGCTGGGAAGACGACCGGACCCGGGGCGGTGACGAGGTGACGGCAGAGGCGAACGGCGCGTCCCTCGCGGAGTTCCCCGCCGATCCCACCCACTGCACCCGGGCCCGTCGTCCGCCGCGCCAGGTCGCTGGGCCTGCGGCACGCCGTGGTTCACTTGGCCGACCTGCAGCAGCGCCCCCTCGTACCGCTCACCGACGTGACCGCGACCCTGCGACGGCTCGCTCGCCGGTTGGACCCACCGCACCCTGGCCCTGCGTGTCGAGGAGTCCGACCGGGACGGCACGACCGCGTGGTTCCCGTTGCCGCACGGCGCCGAGCGCCTCGGTGCCCTGGGCCGCAGCCGGGGCTGCCGGTGACGCTCCGCGCCGGACCGTCAGCCGGCGCTGTACGCGGACCCAGTGTTGCCGCTCCCCCTCACCACCCGGCGTCGGGGACGACCCGAGGAGCGCCCTGCGGCGCCTTCAGCGTCCGGAGCCACGACGGAACCAGCCGCGCTGGGGAGGTGCGGCGTGCGGCGGGTACGGCGGTGGGGGCGGGGGAGTGGGGTGCGGGGGCTGTACCGGGCCTGCGAACGGGGGCAGTTGCCGGAAGTGTTCGTCGAGCGTGATCGTCGGGGTGATCCGGTGCAGCGCGGCCCGCACCAGGGTGAGCGGGTGCTCCGGGAACCGGGCGTCCCACTGCTCGTCGTCGCCCACGTGGTACGGCAGTCCGCCGAACTGCCCGCCGGCGGAGTACGGGTGGGGCCGGAAGTAGGCGTCGAGCCCCACCTCGTTCATCACCATCGCCTCCCGCACACCGGTCATCCCGTGTTCCGCGGCCTGCACCTTCAGCACCGTGCTGCACCCGGCCTTGGGCACGGTCCACGAGCCGAGGAACGCCTGCCCGTGGGGTGCGCCGGGCAGGCGTATCTTGATCAGCTGACGGACTGCCGGGACACCGTGCACCTCGCCGGGCACCGCCTCGATGAGGCCGCCCCCGCGTCCGCCCACGCCTGCCGCGAGCGCGGTCCGCAGGTGCTCGAACTCGTGCAGGGGGGCGGGCAGATCGGGGACGAGGGGGAAGAAGTGCACCGACAGCACGAGTCCCGCCGCGTCCGTCCACACGCCGGGCTCACGCTCGGTGAAGCCGGTCAGATCCAGGCCGGTGATCGGAGTCATGGAGATCATCATGGCGGGTGCGGACGCTTCGCCGGCGGCCGGGGCTCAGTCCGCGTCCTCCTCACCGAAGCCCTCGAAGCCGGCGAACTCGACCTGGTCGTCGTCCTCGTCCAGGACGCACAGGCCGGCCGTGCCGAGCCGGCCGCGCTGCCAGGCCAGGAGTGTGTCGATCAGCCCCTGCTCCAGCGGCGGGCCCTGGTCCGCGTGCCGGGACCAGAACACCAGCGGCCAGTCCTCGGGCCGGTCGCCCTCGGTGAGCCAGCCCGGATAATCGCCGTCGATGGAGTCGGCGAAGGGCAGGAAACCGCCGGGCGCCGGGAACGTGGCGAGGGGATACCACTGCGGATGACCGGACTTGAGCGACTCGTAGGCCTCGAGGGTCTGGTCCACGAAGACGGTTTGCGTCGATTCCACCGGCGGGGCGGGTGTAGTGGGCACCCTCACCCAGGACGACCTCGACCGCACCCGCGCCGCCCTGCTGTCCTTGCCCGGCTCCGTCCTCGCCGTGTCGCACGTCCCGGCCGACCGCACGCGCCGGTACCGGCGAGGCGATGCGGAGCACTGGCTAGGCTCGGGGCGTGTCGCACGTGGAAATCGTTCAGCTGCTGGTCTCGCCGGTGCACCGGCTCGCGGGCCGTCCGGGCGACGGCGTGCCCGAGCTGCCCGGCGACGAACTGGTGACGACGGCCGAGGTCCGCGCCGGACTGGGCATCGTGGGGGACCGGTACTTCAACCGCCCCGCGCACCGCAACGCGTCGATCACCCTCATGGCCGCGGAACGCCTGCCGCGACTCGGACCCGGCGAGGCCGACCTGCTGCGCACGCGGCGCAACGTCCTGCTGCGCGGGGTGGACATCGACGCGTACATCGGCTCGACGATCTTCCTCGACAGCGGCACCGGCCCCGTGGAACTGGAGGTCCGCGGCGCGGCCAGGCCCTGCGCGTGGATGAACGCCACGCTGGGAGCCGGAGCACAGCGTGCGCTGCGCGGCGGCGGGGGAGTCCGCTGCCGTCCGCTGACCGACGGGATCCTCACCGTGGGACGCGCCGAGTTCGGGGTGCGGGCAGCACCCACGACCTAGGGGGAGTCTTTCCGATCATCGGATCGTTGGGCTGGCCGTAAGGGATGGGGAGTCCATCCGGGCGAGACGCCGGGCCCGTGCGGCATGGTGCCCAGTGCCGCGGCGCCCCACGGCGCGCCCTTGGCCGGGTCGAGGTCGGGCGTGTACGAGGGGCACGGCAACGGGCGCCCCACCGTCCTCGGCCGGTCCGGACGGCCCTCAGGAGACCGAGGTGACCAATCGGTCGGCCAGCCGGTGGGCCTGGGCGAGCAGCGCGCCGTAGGTGGCGACCTGGTCGGGGTCGTCCGTCGTCGACCGGGCCAGGTCCCGGCGCAGCTCCTGGAGCGTGCCGCGCAGCTCTTCCACGGCCTCGCGCAGCTCCTCGTCACTCGCTTGGGCGAACCGGCTGTGGCTGTAGAGGTGCAGCGTGTGCGCGGTCTGGCGCAGGAAACGGGCGTAGCGGCGGGCGAGTTCCGGGTGCGGGCGGGGCGCCGGCCGGTCCTCGGCGGCGGCTTCGAGCACGGTGCGGGTGACACCAGCGGTGTGTACGGCCGCGTGGTCGAGCACCATGACGGCGTCGTAGTACCCCTTGCCGGGCAGCGGCGCCGCACCCGTGCGGCGGCGCAGGTTGACCCGCAGGCTCTCCCGGCTCCGGTCCACCGAGGCATGGGCCTGCTCCACGAGGCGGTACAGCCGCAGGGCGCGCTCGTGCCAGGCGCCGGCCTCCTCGGCGTCCCAGCGTCCTTCGGCCAGCCCGTCGGCCACCGCCCGCAGGATGTCGTGGGCCTGGTCGGTCGCGTCCCGCAGCACGGCCCGGGTGTCGCGCAGGTACACCGGCGGCCGGATCAGCGCGTTCACGGCGATGCCCACCACGGCGCCGAACAGCGCCTCGGCGAGCCGGGCCGCCGAGGTGGCCAGGGTGACGGATCCGTAGGTCAGGACGAAGAGGGCACCGGTCGCCGCGTAGATGCCCTGGCTGCCCAGGCGCCGCCAGTGGCCCAGCAGCATCACGACGGGCAGGACCAGCGCCATCGCGGCCACCGTGTTGTTCAGCAGCAGCCCGACCGCGGTGGCCACGACCGTGCCGACCGCGATCGCCGCCAGCTGCTGCAGGCCGTGCGCGATCGACCGGTACACGGTCGACTCCACCAGGACCACCGCCACCCACGGTGCGACGAACGCCAGGGGCGCGTGCAGCCACCAGCCCGACACCGCCCAGGCCACCCAGGCGGCCAACGCCGCCTTCCCGGCCTGGACGGCCAGATCCCGCTCCCGGCCCGGCTCCGCACAGGCCCGCCGCAAGCGCGTAGCCACGGTCGACTGATCACGCCGCAACGCCTGCCACGCCGCCCTCATCCCACGCACGGCAACCCGAGTGCCACCCGTGCCACCGCCCATGCCGCCGTACCCTCCACACACATGCCTCTCATACGGCGCCGGGTAGCCTCCAACCTGCGGATTACGCCTCGTACGGCGGCGTCGGTCCGTGATGACCGCCACAGGGGCGCAGCCGACCGTCGGTTACGGCATGCGCCGACGCCGGCCATACGCGCACGGTGCCGTACGGCGACGGAACCACTGGTCCGGAGGGCGACGACTGTTACGGCGGCACCGCCCGCAGTGCGCGCAGTACCGACCAGACGACCGAGATGAACGGTACGGCCACGACCGCGCCGATCACCCCCGCGACGATGCTGCCCGCGATGACGGACACGGCGACGACGAGCGGGTGCAGCCGGACCGCCCAGCTCATCACCAGCGGGTGCAGCACATGCCCCTCGATCTGACCGATGACCACGATGAGCACCAGCACGGCCACGGCCGTGAGCGGCCCGCGTCCGGCCAGGGCGACGATCGTGGCCACCCCGAGCGCCACCGGTGAGCCCACGAGGGGCACGAACGCGGCGAAGAACTCCAGCAGCATGAGCGGCAGCGCGAGCGGTACCCGCAGCACGAGCAGGGCGATGCCCACCAGTACGGCGTTGGTGGCCGCCACGATGATGATGCCGCGCGTGTACCCGGCGAACGTGCGCCAGGCCGCACGCCCCGCCCGGTCCCATGCCGGCCGGGCCCTGCTCGGCACCAGCTGGTCGCGTGCCCAGCTCCACATGCGCTCACCGGAGTGGATGAAGAAGACGGAGGCGAAGAGCGCGAGCGCGCCGCCCGTGATCACTTCGACGACTCTGCCCAGTTGCGACACGGCGCTGCTGAGCAGGCTGGACCGGTGCGTGGTGATGTAGTTCGTCACCTGGCGCTGCAGGTCGGAGAGCCGGCCCAAACTGAGCCGGAACGGCGGATGCTGCAGCCACACCTCGATCCGGTGGACCCCGCCGCGGAACTCGTTCGCCAGCGTGGCCGACTGGCCGGCCACCGCATTGCCCACGAGCGCGAGCAGGCCCAGCACGAGCAGCAGGCTGCCGACGAGCGCGACAGCCACGCTCAGCGGCCTGGGCAGCACACGGTTGAGGAGATCGGCGAGAGGGCGCAGGACCGAAGTGACGACGAGGGCGAGGAACAGGGCGACGGCGACGAGCTGGAACCGGCCGAGGACGGTGAAGACGCCGTAGACGACGATGCCGAGGAGGATGAGGCGCCAGGCGTAGGCCGCGGCGACCCGCAGCCACGGCACGACGCGCCCGGCCACCGGGGCGTCCGGCCCGGAGCGTGCGCCTCCCAGGAGCCGCACGGTGTACGCCGGCCGGCTGCCCAGCACCGTGCCGCCCGCGCGGCGCCCTTCGCCCGTCCGCCGGCCCGCACCGCCCACCACGCTCCCGCCTCCTCTCCGCCCCCGGTTCATGACCGTCAGTCATCTCCCAGAGAACGGTAAGGGCAAGTCGGCGGAGGGGGCCGTGCAACGCGCGGTCAAAGGAACTTCACAATCGACGGGCATTGGGGGAGCGGGAACAGGGGCACTCGCCCGGCGTCGTCGCAGGGAGGAGCCCTCCAGTGATCACCGTCGCGTTTCTGCTGCTCCCCGTGCTCAGCGCGCTGCTGTACGGCTTGGACCAGGTCGAGGACCGCTGGGTCACCAGGCCCACGGCCGCCCGCCATGCCCGGCGCCGCTCCCCGCTCAGGCGTGTGCGGGCCCGTGCGGACCGGCGGTAGCGAGCGCTCGCCTCTTCGCCTCTTCGCCTCTTCGCCTCTTCGGCTCGTCCCGCTCCGGCGGACGGCCGCCCGCCGCTCGTCCGTCACCCGCCCCTCCCCGGTGGGAAGCGTTCCGACACGAGCAGGCGATCCGTCCCTGCCCGGTCCGGATCGCTCAGGCACGGGCCGGGCATCCGTGCCGTCGCGCCTCAGCCTCTCCAGCCGCCGTCGTCGGCGCGCCCCACGGGCAGCAGATCCCGGATGTCACTGGGCAGTGCTCCGGCCATCCGTTCGGTCAGCTCCGGGGCCAGAGCGGCATCCAGCACCTCCAGCACGGCCGCGGCCTCGCGCAGGGCGGTGTCCTCGTCCGTGCCGGCCCGGTCGGCGATCCGTCCGGCGAACACGGTCAGCCCGAACCGCTCGGCCGCGGTGCCCGAGTCCGGGCCGGCCGACGCGTCCGCCGCCTCGCGCATGGGGACCGCCAAATCCGGTGGAAGCTGGGCGGCCACATGGCGGGCGAGCCCGGACGGCAGCCGTTCCGACAGTGTGCTCACCACGGCACGCGCCGCCCGCTCGGCCGACCCCCGGTCGGGCAGCTGGGCGAGCGCCTGAACCTTTCCGATCATCTCGTCGTGATGCATGAGGCCGGTTCCTTCCTCACGATGCCGTCCCCCACCGGCCGAAGGCCCGGCACCGGGCGAGTACCCGCATCGCCCGGACTCTTCCGAGCGTCGGCGTAGGGGGCCCCTCACTCCTCGGCCGACTGCTGGGTCCACGTCCACGCGTACTGGAGCCAGTCCGACAGCGTCAGCGCGCCGAGGCCCCCGCAGACCACACGGGTCAGGCGGGGCGAAGCGGTGTACGAGCACACCAGCGCCGTCGCCGCCCAGGCCGAGGTGCAGAACGGGCAGCACAGCAGGTCGCCCACCGCCCGCCGGAGCCCGGTGCCGCGCGGTTCGTCGACGACCTCGTTCGCCTCGCCCTGGGCGCCACGGCGCGCGAACGGGGCCCGCACGAAGCTCGTGATCCTGTCCCTGGTCAGCAGCCTGGACGTCTTGTACGTCGCGACTCCCAGCAGGGCGACGTCCCACGGCGGCAGCTGGCGCGGCAGCCGTACATGCCGCCATCGGGCCACCAGGGCGTATGTGCCGACGGCCGCCGCGAACACGCCGGCGAGGGCCGCGTAGCCCCCGAGGGGGACTTCGCCCTGGTCGTCGTAGTGTCCGGCGTCCGTCGTCATGGGGCTCCCGGTGCGCACCCTGTCCTCCGGCGGGTCCGCGCCGAGTTCCCCGGGGCCGGTGAGTCACACGTGGGCGGCGCCGCGACGTGGCCGAAGCCACATATGACGTAGTTCCCAGCCCTCCCCTGCGGCGCCGGAGGCCGGGCTACCGTGGCGTCGAGCTGTTCCCTCACGCAATTCGGACGGCCCGGTAGTGCTCTCTGATCTGTCCCCCCTGATCGCCGCGACGGCCCGCTGGCTGACGGGTGCCTACCCGCCCTGCGGCGGCGCGCTGGCCTCCGCGCTGTGCGAGGCACAGGCCCGGCAGGCCGTGACGGTCGCGGCATGGCTGCGCTATCCGACCGCGATCGACGCCGCGCTCGTCGGCATGGCGGGACCCGGTGGCGCGGCCCGCCTGGACTGGGTCACCGGTGCGGACTCGGCCGGCGACGACACGTCGGACGCGTGGGTGTGGCGCACCTGGGTCGACGAGGTCGTCGCCAGCTGGGCCGCCGACCTGCTGATCGATCCGGATCTCGCCGGAATGGCCGTCGGCGCGCTCGCCGGGGGAGAGCACACCTCGGGCCCGCCGGTCGAGTTCCGCCGCCTCCTGTCTCCCGACGACGGTGACCGGCGCGCCGCCGCACTGCTCAGGCACCCCGACCTCCTCGCACCCGTGGCGGAGCTCCACCACGGCCAGCTCCTGGACCGCCTGCGCACCGGACCGGCCCTCGCCGCCTGACGGAGCCCGCCGCCCGCGCGCACGTGAGCGGTCCGGCGGCGGCATCCTGCGCCGCGCCGACGAGCAGTCGACTGCTGCGTCCGGCTGCGCCCCCCAGGTAGCGTCACACCGGCAGTCCGCGCCCGGTCGAGGGGTAAGCCTCGCCCCATGACCTTCAAGAACCCCGTCCAACGCGGTGGCCCGCGCCGCGGCCGGTTCGACCAGTTCGCCGAGTACGCCTCGAACTTCACCAGCTCCCCGCTCTTCTTTCTGTTCTGCCTGCTCCTCGTCGGCGTCTTCGTCGCCGCCCACGCGGCCCACCTGAACCTCGAACTGCTGCTGCTGGCGGGCGAGTCCATGACCGCCGTGACCCTGCTGCTGCTCGCGCTGCTGAAGAACGCGGAGGTGCGGGCCGAGCACGCCATCCAGCGCAAGCTCGACGCGATCGCCGGCGCCCTGCTGGAAGCGCACAAGGACGAGCGGAGCCAGGCCTTCGAGGACCTGAGGAATGCGATCCGGATGGAGGAAGAGACCTGACCGAGCCGGCAGAAACGCCGCAGGGGTTCTTCCCGCTATGCCGCGAAGGGACCAACATGCCGTGTCATGGACATTTTGCTCGTCGCCAGCGCGTTCAACAGTCTCTCCCAGCGGGTGTATGCCGAACTCGTGGACCAGGGCCACCGGGTGGACGTCGTCCTCGCCACGCACGGTGCCGACCCGGTCCGTGCCGCCGTACGCGAACTGCGCCCGGACCTGATCATCGCGCCGATGCTGAAGACGGCCCTGCCGGAGGACGTCTGGCGGGAGCACACCTGCCTCATCGTGCACCCGGGGCCGCCCGGCGACCGCGGGCCGTCGTCGCTGGACTGGGCGCTCGCCGAGCGGGCCCCGTACTGGGGCGTGACGGTGCTCCAGGCCGAGGCGGCCATGGACGCCGGGGACATCTGGGCGGCGGTGCCCTTCCCCGTGCCGCCCGTCGGCAAGAGCGACCTCTACCGCAACGAGGCCTCCGACGCCGCCGTGGCCGCCGTCCTGCTGGCCGTACGCCGGTACGCCGACGCCTCGTACAAGCCCCGCCCGCAGACCGGCGACGCCCTTCCCGCGGTGTGGCGCGACTTCTTCCGGCAGGAGCGGCGCCGCATCGACTGGGACAACGACAGCACCGAGACCGTGCTGCGCAAGCTCCGCGGTGCCGACTCGCAGCCGGGCGTCCTGGACGAACTCCTCGGCCACGAGGTGTTCCTGCACGGCGGCCACCCGGAGGACCAGCTGCGCGGGCGCCCCGGCGAACTGCTCGCGACCCGGGCCGGCGCGGTCTGCCGGGCCACCCGCGACGGCGCCGTGTGGATCCCGGAACTGCGTCCGCGCAAGAGCTCCGGCGACCCGGCACCGTTCCGGCGCCCCGCCGCTTCCGTGCTCGCCTCCCTCTCCGTCCGGCTTCCCGAGGCCCCCGTCCCCTTCGAAATGCCCGCGGACCGGCGCACCTGGACCGACATCCGCTACCGCCGGCGCGGCGACGTCGGGTTCCTGAACTTCTCCTTCCCGGGCGGAGCCATGAGCACCGACCAGTGCCGCAGACTGCTCGCCGCCTACGAGTGCGCGCTCGCCGACCCCACCTGGGTCCTGGTGCTGGGCGCAGAGCGTGACTTCTTCTCCAACGGCATCCACCTGAACGTCATCGAGGCAGCGGCCGACCCGGCCGAGGAGTCCTGGACCAACATCAACGCCATGGACGACCTCGTCGAGGCGGTACTGCGCACCACCGACCGGCTGGTGGTGGCCGCGCTCGCCGGCAACGCCGCCGCGGGCGGCGCCATGTTCGCCCTCGCCGCCGACCGGGTGTGGTGCCGCAGCGGCGCCGTGCTCAACCCGCACTACCGGAGGATGGGCCTGTACGGGTCCGAGTTCTGGACGTACACGTTGCCGAGCCGCGTCGGTGCCGACACCGCCCACCGGCTGACCACCGAGGCGCTGCCCCTGAGCGCGGCGTCGGCCGCACGGATCGGGCTGGTGGACCGGCTCGTGCCCACCGGCCCCGGTGAGTTCGCCGCCGAGGTCGAGCGGCTGGCCGCCGACCTGGCCGCCACCCCGGACCTCCCGCAACGCATCGCCGCCAAGGCCGCCGCACGCCGCTCGGACGAGGAGGCACGCCCACTCGCGGACTACCGGCGCGAGGAACTCGCCCGTATGCGCGCCGTCTTCTTCGACCCCGAAGCCCCTTACCACGCCCTGCGGTCGGCGTTCGTCCGGAAGAAGCCCGCCGCCTCCACCCGCCCCCTGGCACCGGCCGCCGGAGACACCCGGTGAGCCCCGCGGCCGGCCGGCTGCTCGTGGCGGGCGTCGGCAACATCTTCCTCGGGGACGACGCGTTCGGCCCCGAGGTGATCCGCGCCCTCGAGCGGCGCCCGCTCCCGCGCGAGGTGCGCGTGCGGGACTACGGCATCCGCGGCATGGACCTCGCCTACGCGCTGCTGGAGGGCCACTGCACCGCCGTCCTGGTCGACGCCGCCCCGCGCGGACACCGCCCCGGCACCCTCACCCTGGTCGAAGCGGAACCGCCCGACGGCACGGCCGTGCCCGAGGCGCACGGCATGGACCCGGAGAAGGTGCTGGCCCTGGCCACGCACCTGGGCGACGAGCCGCTGCCCCGGGTCCTCGTGCTGGCCTGCGAGCCCGGTGTACTGCCACGAGGCGACGAGGACATCCTGCCGGGACTCAGCGCACCGGTGCGGGAGGCGGTCGACCGGGCCGTGGAGGCACTGCACACGCTGATCCCCGTCCTGCTGGCGGATCCCGCCGCACCCACACCCGCGTTGGGCCGCCCGATGGAATCCGGGCCCCCGCACGCGGCTGCGCTGCCCGGCCTCGCGGCCGACGGAGCCGAAGATCGGTGAGACCCCCGGGCCGTACGGACGCGGCCGGGGCTTTGCCTTACGACTCCGAGGAGCTGCGCCCATGTGCCGGTCCGACGTCAAGCAGGCCGTCCTGGCGAAGAACGACGACCTGGCCGCGAGCCTGCGCGACGATCTGACGCGGCAGGGCGTCAGCGTGGTCAACCTGCTCTCCAGCCCCGGCAGCGGCAAGACCGAGCTCCTCGGCCGGGTCCTGGCCCGAGCGGTGGAGCGCGACGTTCCGGTCGCCGCGCTCACCGCCGACCTGGCGACCGAGAACGACGCCGTCCGGCTGGCCCGCTCGGGCGCACCGGTCCAGCAGGTGCTCACCGACGGGCTCTGCCACCTGGAGGCCCGGCAGGTGCGCGGGCGTCTGGAGGGCTGGCTGCCGGCCGACACCGCGGTGCTCTTCGTGGAGAACGTCGGGAACCTGGTCTGCCCGGCTTCGTACGACCTCGGCGAGACCCTGCGGATCGTGCTGATGGCCGTGACCGAGGGTGAGGACAAACCGCTGAAGTACCCCACCGCGTTCGGCTCCGCCCATCTGGTCGTCGTCACCAAGACCGACCTGGCCGAGGCGGCCGGCTTCGACGAGGCCGCCTTCCGGGCGAACGTCCAGCGGGTCAACCCCGGGGTGGAGATCGTACGGTCGTGCGCACGCACCGGCGACGGCGTCGACACCCTTCTGGCACACGCGCTCGCCGCCCGGCACGGAGCCCCGCCGCACCGGCCTCCGCTCGCCCCGCACCCCCACGGTCACCACCACACCGCGTCCGCCACCGTCTCGTGACCGCGCCCGCAACCGGCCTGGTCCGCCGTCGGATCACCGTGCGCGGCACCGTGCAGGGGGTCGGCTTCCGGCCGTATGTGCACCGCCTGGCCGCCGACCTCGCGCTGGCCGGCTTCGTGAGCAACACCGCGAGCGGTGTCCTCATCGAGGTCGAGGGCCCGGCGGGCGAAGTGGGGCGGTTCTGCGACCGGCTGTCCGAGCAGCCGCCCGCACTGGCGACCGTGACCGGCGTCGGCTGCGAGGACCTGCCCACCACCGGCGCCACCGGCCCGTTCACCATCCGCCCCACCGAGCAGTCCCCGGGGCGGACCCAGCTCCCGCCGGACACGGCGACCTGCGCGGACTGCCTGCGCGAGCTGGCCGATCCGGCCGACCGCCGCCACCGCCATCCCTTCATCACCTGCACCCACTGCGGTCCCCGCTTCACCATCGCCACCGCGATGCCGTACGACCGCTCGGCCACCACCATGGCAGGGTTCCCGATGTGCCCCTCCTGCGCCCGCGAGTACGAGGACCCGGCCGACCGGCGCTTCCACGCCCAGCCCGTCGCCTGCCCCGACTGCGGCCCGAGACTGAGCCTGGTCCCGGCCGAGGGCACCGGAGTCCGCCCGGCCCGGGACGCCGGCGCCCTGGCGACGGCACGGGCACTGCTGGCCGCGGGCCGGATCGTCGCCGTGAAGGGCGTCGGCGGCTACCACCTGGCCTGCGACGCCACCGACGCACGGGCCGTCGCCACCCTGCGCAGCCGCAAGGAACGGGGCGGCAAGGCCTTCGCCGTGATGTGCGCCGACCTCGGCACGGCGGAGCGCATCGCGGTCCTTACCGGCGCCGAACGGACGGCGCTCACCGGCGTCCGCCGGCCCATCGTCCTGCTGCGCCGGCGCACGCCCGCTGACGGGCTCCGCCTCGCCGACGAGGTGTGTCCCGGCAGCCCGCACGTGGGCGTGATGCTCCCGTACACCCCCGTGCACACCCTGCTGTTCGGGCTGCCCGGCGACCACCCGGGCCCCCGGGTGCTGGTCATGACCAGCGGCAACCGCTCCGGCGAGCCCATCGTCACCGACGACGCCGAGGCGCTGACCCGGCTGGCCGGACTCGCCGACGCCTGGCTCGGCCACGACCGGCCCATCGCCTCCCCCTGCGACGACTCCCTGCTGCGGGTACGCCCCGACGGCACCGAACAGGTGCTCCGACGCTCCCGCGGGTACGTCCCCCGCGCCCTGCACCTCCCGGTCCCGGTCCGTCCCGTGCTCGCGGTCGGGGGCGACCTGAAGAACGCCCTCTGCATGGGTGAGGGCGACCAGGCCTGGTTCGGGCCGCACATCGGCGACATGGGCGACCTGGCAACCCTCGAGGCCGCCGAGCGCGCCGAACGGCACCTCACCCGCCTCACCGGCGTCACCCCTCACCTCGTGGCCACCGATCGGCACCCCGGGTACCACTCGGCGGCGTGGGCGCGCAGACGGTCGTCCATACTCGCCTCGCACACGCCGAAGTCGGTCCAGCACCACCACGCACACATCGCCTCCGCGATGGCGGAACACGGCCTCGACGGCACCACCGCCGTCATCGGCGTCGCCTTCGACGGCACCGGCTACGGCGACGACGGCACCGTGTGGGGCGGCGAGGTCCTGCTCGCCGACTACGCCGGCTACCGGCGCTTCGCCCACCTGACTCCGGCGCCGCTGCCCGGTGGGGACGCGGGCGTGGCCAACCCCTGCCGGCTGGCGCTCGCCCGGCTCTGGGCCGCGGGGCTGCCGTGGGAGCCGGAGCTGCCGAGCGTCACAGCTTGCACGGGTGCCGAACTCAACGTTCTGGAACGGCAGCTGACCCGGCAGGTGGCCTGCGTGCCGACGTCCAGCATGGGCCGCCTCTTCGACGCGGTCTCCTCCCTCGTGGGCGTGTGTCACCGCGCCGGATACGAAGCACAGGCGGCGCTGGAGCTGGAGGCGGCGGCAGCGCAGGCACGGGACGCGGATGCGGCGGCGTACCCCTTCGGCTTCCGGGCCGGCCACGGGATCGACCCCGCGCCCATGCTGGAGGCACTCCTCGCCGACCAGCGCCGCGGCGCCCCCGCCCCGGTACTCGCGGCCCGGTTCCACCGCGGTGTCGCGCGGGCCGTCACGGAGATCTGCGGGCGTGCCCGCACGGCCGCAGGCCTGACCACCGTGGTCCTGACGGGGGGTGTCTTCGCCAACGGACTGCTGGAGGAGGAGTGTGCCGCCCTGCTGGCTGCGGACGGCTTCGTGGTCCTCCGGCACCGCGAAGTACCCCCGAACGACGGCGGGTTGGCACTCGGCCAGCTCATGGTCGCGGGAACAGCAATCAACGAGACGGAGTGACCCATGTGTCTGGCAGTGCCCGGCAAGGTCGTGGCCATCGACGACGGCGCCGATCCGCTCACCGGGCTGATCGACTTCGGCGGAGTACGGAAACAGGCGTGTCTCGAGTACCTCCCCGATGTGCGGGTGGGGGAGTACGTCATCGTCCACGTCGGCTTCGCCCTGCAGCGCCTGGACGAGGAGTCGGCCCGGGCGTCCCTGGAGCTGTTCGAGCAACTCGGACTGCTGGAGGAGGAGTTCGGCGACGCCTGGGAACAGGCGGCGCGACAGGAGAGCGGAAGTGAGGTCCAGTGAAGTACATCGACGAGTTCCACGACCCGGACCTGGCACGCCGGTTGCTGGACGAGATCCGTGCCACGGTCACCCGGCACTGGGCCCTGATGGAGGTCTGCGGCGGCCAGACCCACTCCATCATCCGGCACGGTATCGACCAACTTCTGCCGGAGGAGGTTGAGTTGATCCACGGTCCCGGCTGCCCGGTGTGCGTCACGCCGCTCGACGTCATCGACAAGGCGCTGGAGATCGCCGCCCGGCCCGACGTGATCTTCTGCTCCTTCGGCGACATGCTGCGGGTGCCCGGCACCGACCGGGACCTGTTCCGGGTCAAGGGCGAGGGCGGTGACGTACGGGTGGTGTACTCACCGCTCGACGCCCTCGACCTGGCCCGCAGGAACCCGGACCGCCAGGTCGTCTTCTTCGCGATCGGCTTCGAGACGACCGCCCCCGCCAACGCCATGGCCGTCCACCAGGCCCGCCGGCTCAAAGTGGACAACTTCAGCCTGCTGGTGTCCCACGTCCGCGTCCCCCCGGCGATCGAGGCCATCATGACCGCCCCCGCCTGCCGGGTGCAGGGCTTCCTCGCCGCCGGGCACGTGTGCAGCGTCATGGGCACCGCCGAGTACCCGGACCTGGCCGAGAAGCACCGGGTGCCGATCGTGGTGACCGGCTTCGAGCCGCTGGACATTCTGGAGGGCATCCGCCGCGCCGTCCACCAGCTGGAGCGCGGGGAGCACCGGGTGGAGAACGCCTACCCCCGGGCCGTGCGCGACCAGGGCAACCCGGCGGCCCTGCGCATGATCGAGGAGGTCTTCGAGGTCGCCGACCGCAACTGGCGCGGCATCGGCCGCATCCCGGCCAGCGGCTGGCGCCTGACCGACGCCTTCCGCGCCTACGACGCCGAGCACCGCTTCGACGTCACCGGCATCCGCACCGAGGAACCCGCCGTGTGCCGCGCCGGCGAGGTCCTGCAGGGCCTGATCAAACCCACCGAGTGCGAGGCGTTCGGCAAGGCCTGCACCCCGCGCACGCCGCTCGGCGCCACGATGGTCTCCAGCGAGGGCGCCTGCGCTGCCTACTACCTGTACCGCCGGATGACCGACGGCCCGGCCCCGCGGGGATCCCGCGTTCCGCAGGAGGAGATGAACCCCGTTGGCTGACCTCGCCACCGAAAAGACCGCGGTGATCGAAGCGACCGAACCGACCGAGACAGCCGTCGATCCCGCGAACTGGACCTGCCCGGCGCCCCTGCGCGACCAGCCGGTCGTGGTCATGGGCCACGGCGGGGGCGGCGCCCTGTCCGCCGAGCTGATCGATCAGGTCTTCGCCCCCGCCTACGGCAACCCCACCCTGGACGCCCTCACCGACTCGGCCGTGCTCGACCTGGGCGGCGTCCGGCTGGCCTTCTCCACCGACTCCTACGTCGTACGGCCGCTGTTCTTCCCCGGCGGCAGCCTGGGCGACCTGGCGGTCAACGGCACCGTCAACGACCTGGCGATGAGCGGCGCCCGGCCCACCCACCTCTCGACGGCCTTCGTCCTGGAGGAGGGCGTGGAACTGGCCGTCGTCGGGCGGATCGCCCACGCCATGGGGGCGGCGGCCCGGGCGGCCGGTGTCACCATCGCCACGGGCGACACCAAGGTGGTCGAGTCCGGTCATGGCGACGGCGTCTACGTCACCACCGCCGGCGTCGGCCTGGTCCCCGACGGCGTCGACATCCGCCCGCAGCGCGCCCGGCCGGGCGACGCCGTCATCGTCAGCGGCCCCATCGGCCTGCACGGCGTGGCGATCATGAGTGTGCGGGAGGGGCTCGAGTTCGGGGTAGAGATCGCCTCCGACACCGCGCCGCTGGCCGGCCTGGTGGCGGACATGCTGGCGGTCACCAAGGACATCCACGTCCTGCGCGACCCCACCCGGGGCGGCCTGGGCACGTCCCTGAACGAGATCGCCCGCGCCTCCGGCACGGGAGTACGGCTGCGGGAGCGGGCCATCCCGGTCCCGGACGAGGTCGTGAACGCCTGCGGTTTCCTCGGTCTGGACCCGCTGTACGTCGCCAACGAGGGCCGGCTCGTCGCGTTCGTCCCCCGCGAGGAGGCCGAGGCGGTGCTCGCGGCGATGCGGGCCCACCCGCAGGGCGCGGGCGCGACCCTCATCGGCGAGTGCGTCGAGGAGCATCCCGGCATGGTCGTCGTCGCCACCGGACTCGGCGGCACCCGGGTGCTGGACCTGCCGCTGGGGGAGCAACTGCCCCGCATCTGCTGAAGAGCACCGGCCGGTGCCGACCCCGTCGTCAGCGCGGGGCCGGCACCGTTTCCACGCCCGTGATCTCCAACTCCCGCCCGCTGCGCAGGTCCTGAGAGGGCCGGTCGCAGCCGGGGCACCAGAAGAACGGCGGCATGCCCACCGCGAACTCCTGCGCGCACCCGCCGCACCAGGCCCGCGCCGTCACCTGCTCGACGACGAGACTGGCCGCGGCCAGCGCCGTACCGTCGCGGGCCACTTCGAAGGCGAAGTGCAGCGCGTCCGGCACCACACCCGCCAGCTCCCCGACCCGGACGGTCACCACCGACACGTCGTCGGTGCCGTCCGCCCGGGCGATCTCCTCGGCCTGTTCCACGATCGCGGTCGCGATCGACAGCTCGTGCACGGCAGGCTCAGGGGTAGCGGCGGTTCGCGCGGAGGCCACCGGTCATCCGGTAGATCCGCAGCTCACGGACCACGCCGGGCAGTTCCTTCAGGAACAGAGCGAGCGCCAGTCCGCCCACCACGGCGGCCTGTGCGATCAGCACCTGACGTCCGGACGTCACCGATCTCGCCGTTCTCTTCGTTCGGCAGCGCTTCATCACGGTCACTTTCCGCCCTCTCATCCCGGTGAGATGTTCGGCATGGCGTCCAGCAGGGCGTCATGCCGCTTCCAGTGGATCCCGGTGGAGCGGCGGGCGTCGGAGGTGCCGTCCTGGTGGAATCCGGTCTGATGCGTGTGCGGGCCCCTGTTTCCCTGGTGCAGACCACGCACATGCTTGGGCATGTCGGGCTTCGCCTGGGGGCGGCCCACTCGGATACTGCTCATATCTGTTCTCCTTCCAGGTCCTCACGACCGCTCGGTGAGCTCCGCGAAGAACCGTTCCACGGCCGGCCAGACCCGGTCGCCGCCGGACAGGCCGCGCCATTCGCGGCGGACCACGGCGACCATCCGGAAGCAGTCGTCGACCGGCACGATCCAGTGCTCGTCGAGGCCCCGTACGGTGTTCACCAGCAGCGCCTCCACATCGGGTGCCATGGATGCGAGCTGCGGAAACGTGGCGGTCAGCCGCTGCCAGGCCGCCGTGTCCACCTCCCACCGCATGGCTCCGGCCGGGCTCGGCCCCTGTGCGGTGACCGTGCCGTCGGAGCGCGGCACGAAGAACACCAGGCCCACCGGTACGCCCAGCACCGCCGTGTCGACCGGCGGCAGCCGGAGCCGGCGCCGGGGCACGAGCCGATAGCGTCCCTCGCCCGCTCCGTCGTCGGCGAAGAGCACCGAGCAGGGGCCGCACACGCACTGCACCTCGGCGGCCGGCGTGTCGTATAGGTGGGGGTGTTCGCCGGCCACCGGGGCAGCGCACAGGTCGCACACCTCGGCCTCCGCCGTCGCGGTCCGGCCGGCGGCCGAGCGGATGACCCGGGCCAGCGCTCCGTCCACGGTCACCGTGCCTCCTGCGGCTCCGGCGCAGCACGGCGTCTCAGCGTCGTCAGCGGTACGAAGGCCGGGGCCGCCCGCCGCTCGGCGGTGACCGGCTCCACCGACTCCAGCTCCGGGGCGGCGGCCAGCACCGCCGCGCGGACCACCTCGGTGACGTCGGCCGACCCGCCACCACACCCGGAACCGCATCCGCCGCCGGTGCTCACCCGCACCCGGGCCACCTGACCCTCGACGCCGGCCCACTGAAGGTCACCGCCGCGTTCACGGACCGCGGGCCGCAGCTTCTCGACCGCGCGGGCGGCCCGGAGCTCGGCGGACTCGGGGTGGATGCCGTGCAGCACCAGCAGGTGCCCCAACAGCTCGTCGTCGGCCAGCCGCTCGCGCAGCCGCTCGTCCGCCCGGTCCAGGACCCGGGCGAGCGCCTCGCCGTAGACCTCGGTCAGCAGGGTCACCGACTCCAGCGCCTCACGGGCGGCCGGACCGGGCGCGGACTCCAGCCCCGCCAGCACCTCGTCGAGCCGGGCGAGCCGCGCCTCCACCGCCGGATCCGGGAGCCGTACGGCCGTGTCAGCCATGGTTGGCTCCGTAGGTCGGCGAGTGCACGGTCGACAGGGTCTTGCCCTTGCCGACGTACATGTGCACTCCGCAGGGCAGACACGGGTCGAAGCTGCGGACGGTGCGCATGATGTCGACGCCCTTGAAGTCGTCGGGCCCGTTCTCCTCGAAGATCGGCTGGCCCTGCACGGCGTCCTCGTACGGCCCCGGGGTGCCGTAGATGTCGCGGGGGCTGGCGTTCCACGGGGTCGGCGGGTACGGGTGGTAGTTGGCGATCTTCTTGTCCCGGATCACCAGGTGGTGGGAGAGGACACCCCGGACCGCCTCGTGGAAGCCGCAGCCGATGGACTCGTCGGGTACCTCGAAGTTCTCGAAGACCTTGGTGTCGCCGTCGCGGAGCATGCCCATCGCCTCCTCCAGGAACTGCAGGGCCATGGCGGCCGCGTAGGCGACGAAGTAGGGTCGGGCACGGTCCCGTTCAATGGTGTTGCTCCACTTCGGGATGCGCCACTCGAGCGTGGTCTCCGGCAGCGACTCGCCCTTGGGGAGCGAGATGCGCACGCTGTTCCCGGTGGCCTTGACGTACGGCGTGTCGACCAGGCCGCTCAGCGCCGTCGACCACAGCCGGGCGAGGGGGCCGCCGCCCGTGTCCAGGGCGAGGTGTTCGCCGGACTCCGGGTGGTACCAGCGCGGGCTCATCACCCAGCTGTACTTGCCGTCGAAGTCGCGTTTCTGCGGCACCGGCACGGTGGTCTGGTTCCACGGGTGACGCATGTCGACGGGGTTGCCCAGCGGGTCGTGGGTGACGAAGGGGTCCTCGTTGACCCAGTCCTCGTAGAAGGAGCTGCCCAGCATGATGCGCAGGCCGAGGTTGATGTCGATGAGGTTGTTGGTGACCAGCTTGCCGTCCACGATGATGCCGGGGGTGACGTACATCGCCTTGCCCCACCGGTTCATGTTCTCGTAGCGGTAGTCGACGACGTCCGGGTCCTGCCAGGCGCCCCAGCAGCCCAGCAGGATGCGGCGCTTTCCGACCTCCTCGTAGCCGGGCAGCGCCTCGTAGAAGAAGTCGAAGACGTCGTCGTTCATCGCCACCGCCTTCTTCACGAAGTCGATGACGCGCATCAGCCGGCTGAGGTAGTCGGTGAAGGTGTTCGGCTGCGGCATCGTGCCGACACCACCCGGGTACAGCGTGGAAGGGTGGACGTGCCGCCCTTCCATCAGGCAGAACATCTCCCGGGTGACCCGGCTGACCTTCAGCGCCTCCTTGTAGACCTCGCCCTCGAAGGGGTTGAAGGCCTTCATGATGTCGGCGATGGTCCGGTAGCCGTGGATGTCCCCGCGGGGCGCGTCGGTGCGCTCGGCACGGGCCAGGACACCCGGGTTGGTGGCCTTGACCATCGCCTCGCAGAAGTCCACGAACACCAGATTGTCCTGGAAGAGCGTGTGGTCGAACATGTACTCGGCCGCTTCGCCGAGGTTGGTGATGTGCTCGGCCAGTTTCGGCGGCTTGACGCCGTAGGCCATCTGCTGGGCGTAGTTCGAGCACGTGGTGTGGTTGTCGCCGCAGATGCCGCAGATCCGCGAGGTGATGAAGCCCGCGTCGCGCGGGTCCTTGCCCTTCATGAACACCGAATAGCCGCGGAACAGCGACGAGGTGCTGCGGCACTCCACGACTTCCCGGTTGGCGAAGTCGATCTTCGTGTAGATGCCCAGGTTGCCGATGATCCGGGTGATCGGATCCCAGGACATGTCCACGATCTGCGCGGGTTTGCGCCCGGTGGGCCGGGACTCGGTGGTCGTCATCTGTGGTACTGCCCCTTGCTGTTCGGTTTCGGCGGTTCGGTGGGGGGATGCGGGACGGGCGGCGGCGTCACGGGCGCCAGCGCGGGTCGAAACCGCTGGTGAGCTTGCCCTTGTTGTGGCGCCACTTGGGCTCGTGGTTCACCATGTCGTTGGTCAGGCCGCGCAGCCGCCGGATGACGGCCCCGTACGGTTTGATGACCAGGGAGGAGAGCGTTCCGCCGGGGGGCTCGTCCATGAACGGCATGAACGCGTCGGGGAAGCCGGGCATCGTGCACCCGATGCAGATGCCGCCGACGTTCGGGCAGCCGCCGATACCGGCCATCCAGCCCCGCTTGGGCACGTTGCAGTTGACCACCGGCCCCCAGCAGCCCGTCTTCACCAGGCACTTCGGCGAGTTGTAGTCGAGACCGAAGTCGGCCTGTTCGTAGTACGAGCCCCGGTCGCAGCCCTCGTGCACGGTCTTCCCGAACAGCCACTGCGGACGCAGCATGTGGTCCAGCGGGGGCGGGGGAGCGGCACCGGCCGCGTGCTGGAGCACCCAGATCAGGGTCTCCATGAAGTTCTCCGGCTGGATGGGACAGCCGGGCACGTTGACGATCGGGAGACCTGCCTGCGACGTGAAGTCCCAGCCCAGGTAGTCCGCGAGGCCCATGCAGCCGGTGGGGTTGCCGGCCATGGCGTGGATGCCGCCGTAGGTCGCGCAGGTGCCGGCCGCCACCACCGCCCAGGCCTTGGGGGCGAGCTGGTCGATCCACCAGTTCAGGGTCTGCGGCTGCCCGGTCTCCGGGTCGTTGCCGAAGGACGTCCAGTAGCCCTCGCCGTCGATGATGTTCTGGTTCGGGATCGATCCCTCGATCACGAGGATGAACGGGGCCAGCTCACCGCGGGCCGCCGCCCGGTACGGGGCGAGGAAGTCCTCGCCGCCCAGGCTCGGCGAGAGCACCTTGTTGACCAGGTTGACCTTCGGCAGACCCGGGATGAGTCCCAGCACGACGTCCTCGATGGAGGGCTGGTCGGCGGCCGTCAGGGAGACGGTGTCGCCGTCGCAGCTCATCCCCTCCGAGATCCAGAGAATGTGGATCTCGTCGATTCCCTCACGCGCCTCGGCGCGGCTGGGCTCGCCGCTCACTTCGGTGGTACCGCTCTGGGTGGTCATGTCGTCGGCCTTTGCTGCAGTCGGTCACGGAGTCGGTCGTCGGCGCGCGCCGACGTGTCAGGGGCGTCCATCGAGCCGTCCCTCCTCCGGCCGGTCGGCCGGACATCGGGGCCGCGGGGACTGCGGCCGGGGTGGGTGGTCCGGGTCCGCGGGACCCGGCGCGTCCGCATGGGCGAGCGGTTCGACCTCGTCGGGCCGGAAGTAGTGGAAACGGCCGTACCAGCCGTGCAGTTCGGCCGCGGGGTCGTCGTCGACGGTCACCGCGAGGTGCACGCTGCCGTCCACGTCGTGGAAGACCGCCGCGACCTGTGCGGTCCGGCCGGCCAGGAACATGTCCTGGGCGTCGGCACCCCGGCCGCGCGGCCGCAGCCGCACCCGGCTGCCGCCGCCGACGGCGACGCCGTCCACGAGCACCGTGTCGGTCGTCGGGGACAGCCCGTCGTCGGCGCCCTCCTGCCACCACGCGGACCGCTCCGCGGCCGGGGGCTCGGCGGGGGTCAGCGAGCGGATGGCACCGTGCAGCCGGGCGAAGACCTCCCGGGGCATGCTGTCGACGCGGTCGAGGATCTGCGCGGCACGCGCGTCGGTGGCCCGGGCCTCGGCCTTCTCCTCGTCCGTCAGGAGCATCGTGCGCAGCGTCAGGATCTCGTCGATCTCCGCCGCGTCGTGCAGATCGCCCGGGCTCTCCGGCGCCACCTGGGGACGGTCCGGGAGGATGATCGGGGAGGACAGTACGGCCCGTCCGGCCGCCCCCGGCTCCTCGGGCCTGCCGCCCAGGACGGGGAAGGTGAACTCGTTACGGCACTCGCGGCCATGCTCCCGCAGGTCGGCGGGCGGATCGATCAGCGAGACGAACTCCACGCCCTCGCCGCCGAGAAGGGTGTGCGCGGCGAGCAGTGCCTGCCGCAGCGCATCGCCGCGAACGGCCCGGGCATCGGCGGCGCGCCCGGTGTGCTCGGTGCGCACGCGCAGCCGGCACACGTCCTCGGTGAGCCGCTCGGCCACGACCGTCGTGCGCGCCCGCACCTCCTCGCGCCGCCGCAGCACCTGCCCCGCGCCCCCGGGCAGCGGCTCGCTCTCCTCACCCGGGGGCGCCCCGGCGTCGGCGGCGCACTCGCCCCGCAGCAGATCCTCCAGCGGGCACTCGAGAGCGACCTCGTGCGGTACCGCCTCGTCGAAGGTGAGATGGGCCGTGCCGTCGTCCGTCCGCAACGACTCGACCGGGTGGTACCGGCCGTCCGCACCGGCCGCCTGCACCTGCTTGTGCTGCATCTGCAGGTACCGCACCCGCACCCGTACGACCGCACCGGGCCGCCGGACGCGGATCAGGCACTCGGTCTGCTGGTACCAGGAGTCCGCGGAGCCGGAGATGCCGGGGGTGACCGGACCGTCCGCCTCCACCCAGTCCCGTGGGAGCAGCACCCCGAACTGCCAGCGGACGCGGTTCTTGGGGGAGGAGCGGCGGTACGGGTAGAGGAGGTAGCCCTCGTAGAGGACGGCATCGGCGACGCCACTCAGCTGGGCGAAGGCATCGCCGCACCCGTCGTACGACGGGTCGTCGCCCGCCACGGCCGTACAGGCCACGCCACTCTCGCTGCCGGAACCGGCCATCCCGCCTCCTTGCCACAGGTGCACCCGCCCATGTCTTCCACCACGGTCACACCCCTCACGGCTCCTCGCCCTTCCGGCGGACCGGCATTGGGCCGGGCAGGGGACAAGAAAGCTGACGGGCGCCCCGGAGGGTCCCCTCGGCCGGGTGCGCGTGAGCCTGCCGGGCAGCGTCAAACCGTCCGGCAGCGCCTGCCTCTCCGGGTGTCTCCGGGCCCGCCCCGTGCGCGTTCTGGTGCCTGTTCCCCGGCTGGCGGCGGGAGCCGGCCGTGGCGGCGCTGCGGTAAGCCCTTCGACCTCGCCGGGGCACCTGTCTAGCGTGGTCGCCATGGCATCCCAAACCGGCGCCGGGCGACACGCGCCGACCGTGTGCCGTCAGGCGCCCCGATCTGCCGCCGGGCGCGCTCGTCCGCTCGGCCACCCTCGTCAGGGACACCTCACGCTCGTCCGGGTCCCCGAACGCGTCAGTCCCTGGGGGCCGACCGATTCGTCCAACGGTCAACTGGACGTTCCCACTTGAGGCAGGCGCATTATGGTGTCCGACCCCATATCGCCGTCGGGTCAGGCTCCTACGATCCCGGGGCATGCAGACCAGAGCCGCACGCCTGACATCCGCCCTGGTGGCCCTCGTGGCCGTCCTGGCCGCCGGACTCCTCAGGTCCCGCCCGGCCCTCGCCGCCGCCTCCCTCAGCGAAGTCACCGGGTTCGGTTCCAACCCCGGTGCGCTGCGCATGTTCCGCTACGACCCCCCTGACCTGCCGGCGAACGCCCCCGTCGTCGTCGCCCTGCACGGCTGCACCCAGGACGCCGGGTACGCCGTCGACAGCGGCTGGACCACGCTCGCGGACCGCCGGCACTTCTCCGTCGTGGTCCCGCAGCAGTCCACGAACAACAACCTCGGCAAGTGCTTCGACTGGTTCCAGCCCGGGGACATCGAGCGCGGCGACGGCGAGGCCGCCTCGATCGCGCAGATGGTGGACCGCCAACTCGCCGACGTCCAGGGCGACCCCTCGCGCGTGTTCGTCACCGGCCTGTCCGCCGGCGGCGGGATGACCGCGGTGATGATGGCGACGTACCCGGAGAAGTTCAGGTCGGCCGGCATCGTCGCGGGGCTCCCGTACGACTGCTCCAACGCGGCCGGCGGCCCGTACCCGTGCATGTACGGATGGGCGAACCAGACGCCGGCCCAGTGGGGCGACCGCGTGCGCAGGGCCCGCCCGGGCTACACCGGTCCCTGGCCCACGCTCACCGTCCTGCAGGGCTCAGCGGACGGCACGGTGAAGCCGTCGAACATGACGGACCTGGTCAGGCAGTGGACCAACGTCCAGGGTGCCGACCAGAGCGCAGACAGCTTTGACACCGTCGCCGGATACCCGCACCAGGTCTACCGGAACCCGTCCGGGCAGGCCGTGGTGGAGACCTACGGCATCACGGGGATGGGCCACGGCCAGCCCGTCGACCCGGCAACCGGGTGCGGGACCACCGCCCCGTACCTCCTGGACGTGCACCTGTGCGCCGCCTATCAGCTCGGTCACGCCTGGGGTCTCGGCTGACCGCGAGGTCCGGACCGGTCAACTCCGGTCCGGACCGGAGGGGTCCCGCCGGGCGCGCCGCGTCCGGCGGGCCTCCGCCAGCAGGGGCAGCAGGGAGAGCATGACGATCACGGCGACCATGGGGAGCAGGTAGTCGTCGAGGTGGGAGACCGACGAACCGAGGAGGTATCCGGCGAGCACGAGGCTCTGGGACCAGAGCAGTCCGCCGACCGTCTGCCACACGGTGAACGGCCGGGCCGGCACGCCGAGCGCGCCGGCCGCCGGGTGCAGGACGGTCCGCAGCACCGGGACGAAGCGACCGATCACGAGCGCCTTTCCGTAGCCGTAGCGGGCCAGGATCCGCTGCGCCCGCACCGTACCCTCCTTCACGCGCCGGTTCGAGGTACGGGACAGCAGCGGCCGACCGCCGTGCCGTCCGAGCAGGTAACCCACCTGGGCGCCCGCCACGGCGCCCACGGCCGCACAGACCAGCACCTGCCACAGCTCCAGCCGCGGCGCCTGAGGACCGTCTGCCGCGCACAGCACGCCCGCGGGGAGCAGCAGCGTGTCGCCCGGCAGGAAGAAGCCCACGACCAGCAGACCCGACTCGGCGAAGACCACCGCCAGGACGCCCAGCGCACCGAAGGCAGCGAGCAGCGAGGCACTGTCCGTCGGATTGAAGGCGATCACCGCCCTCGCCTCCCGGCCCTGCTCGTCGGTCGCCTCCCTCAAGTGTCCCGTGGCCGCGGCCGAGGCGCCCGGACACGGGGCGGCGGGTGCCGAAAATCCCTTGGCCGGGCCCGGTCGCCCGGCCCGAGACTGACGTCATGCTCGGCTTCGTCGACACCGACAACGACGCCCTCGTCTCGTGCCTGGGCGACCCGCAGCGTGCCGTGGCGGCCCAGCGTGAGCTGCTGCGCCGGGATTCGGTGCCGTGGACGCCATCCGCGCCGGTCTGCGCCATGCCGACCCGGCCGTCCGTGAGGGCTGCTGCCGGCTTCTGGATCATCTGGTCGACGGCGAGTCCATGGGGCAGCTGATCGCCAAGGCCGACGACCCCGACGCCCGGGTCAGGATCGCCGCGATCCAGGCTCCGGCCTGCGACCGGTGCAAGGGCGACACCTGCGCGCCCGGCGCGGACCAGGTGCTCCCCCCGGGCTGCGGCGCCTGACCGACGACCCCGATCCGCATGTCCGGGCGATGGCCGCCGGACTCGTCGGCACGCTCGTCCGCACGCATGCCCGTGCACGCGCCGCCCTCGAGAGGTCCCACGCCCACGACCCGAGCCCGGCCGTCCGGAAGAAGGCGGGCTGGTTCGTCCCCGGAGGCGCCATCCACGAGCGGACCATCCCGCGCGAGCGCCACCAACCCCTCCCAGTTTCTGGACACGCGGCGATCGGCTGCCACAACCTGGCCGCCCTGCGCCGCCAGGGCCATGGAAGCGGGCACCGGCCAAGGGCCGTCCCCGTGCATCCGGTGGATCCACGCGGCCCTCCGCCCGGGCCGGTGGCCACGCCTTGGAAACCCCCTGTCGGGCACGCGCCCCCGGCCTTACACTTCCGATCCGCAGTGTTACGGGGGCAGTTGACGGGGGGAGCCCAACCATGTCCGGATATCCGTACGGTCCGAGCCAGCAGTTCGCCGTACCGCCGATGCCCTCGGCGCCGCCGCCCGCGCCGCCGGACGGCTGGCGAGCGGCCGCGGTCGCGGTGCTCAACCTGAGCGGTCTCGGCCTCGGCTACGCGCTCGTCCGAAGATGGGCCCTGGTGGCCGCCTGCTGGGCGGCCACCGCCGTCCTGCTGCTCGTCGCCCTGCCCGCCGACGCCGACGGCGTCCCCGGGGTCGCGCTCGCCGTCTACGCCGTACTCCTGCTGCTGGCGGCCGTGCACGGCGCGGTCACCGGACTGCGCACGCGGCTCACATGGCCGGGCAGGGCGCCCCTCGCCCTGCTGCTCGGTGTGCTGCTGCTCGCCGTCCCGGCGGGCGGCGCCGTGTGGTACGACGACGCGCACGAGGAAGCCGTACAGCAGGCGCTCCTCGACCGTCTGGACAAGGCCGACCACCTGGTGACGGCGGCAGGCCGACACGATTTCAGCACCGCCCGGTCCGACTACGGCTCCGCCCTGGACGTCTACCGTGACCTCGCGGTCAACCACTCCGGCTCCCGAGCCGCCGACCAGGTCCCCGACCGCATGCGGACCTACTACACCATGGTCGGTGCCGCCTACGGCCACCAGCAGTACTGCGAGGCGATCGAGCCGCTGAAATACCTGCGCACGGTGCCCCGCGCCATGCCGAAGGAGGACCTCGGATCGCTGACGCGGTGGCCCGACGACCGGCTGGCCACCTCGCTGTACGAGTGTGGCCGGGCGGGCCTGACGGCGGGCCGGGCCGACTGGGTCCCGCGCTTCGGCGACCTGTTGAACACCTTCCCGCAGTCGGAGCCGGCGACCAAGGTCGCACCCGCCGTCGTTGCGCAGGTGAAGACGGCGGAGAAGGCCGTGGACGGCGACGACCCCTGCACCGCGGTCGAGCAGTTGCGCAGCCTGAACACCCGGATCACCGACCTGACGGGGACGGTGGGGAACACGGCGGGCGACCTCACCAAGTCCGCCGACCGGGCCGGCAGGAGCGGCGATGCGGGGGAGTACGCCTGCGGCGTCGACCAGTACAAGGACGGCGACTTCGACGCGGCCCAGAAGACCATGGACCAGTACGTCTCCGACAACAAGAACGGCAGGAACCGGGACCGCGCCAAGAAGATCGCCATCGGCGCCGAGGTGGCCCAGACCCTGCCGGCCGCCGGGAAGAAGCTGCCCACCACCGCCTCCGGCGGCAGCATCTCCGTCACGGTCAAGAACGACAGCCCCGACGACGTGACCGTCCTCTACACCGGCCCGGTCACCGGCAGTTTCACCCTCAAGGGATGCGGCAGCTGCAAGTCGTACTCGCTCAGCAGTACGCTCATGATCGGCTTCAAGCCCTGCAACGACAGCGGCAAGCACTACCCGCAGCGGACCCTCAGCCTCCCCGTCGGCACGACCTACTTCGTGCACAAGCCGCAGGGCGACAGCACCGCCACACCGGCCTCGGACACGGCGAAGCTGCGGTCCGGGTACATCTACACGGAATGCGCCTACACGACGCGGACGCTGGGCTGACCGTCCCCGGGGAGCGGCGGGGGCGGGTGCTCCCCGGCCCCGCCGCCGACCGGTGCCGTGAGTGCCGCCGGCCGGTGCAGTCAGTGCCGCCGGCCGGCGCGAACGGCGTACGACCAGGACGGCGCCCGTGCCGCGCACCACGGACCCGGCCGCGGCGGCCGTGAGTTGGCAGAGCCGAACCGGAGCCGGTGCTCGCCAGATCGCCGCCGGTGCAGAGCGCCGGATCAGGTGCCGGACCGGGCGTGCTTCTGAGGGCGCAGGAACGCGGACCAGCCGCCCTCGGGCTGCTCGCCGACCTCCAGAGTGCGCAGCCCGGCCAGGATGGCGGGATGCTGGACGTCGAGCCAGTCGACGAACTGCCGGAAGGAGACCAGGCGCACGTCCGGCATGTCGGCGATCCGCCTGAGCGCCTCCTCCGCGGCGTCCATGTAGATCCCGCCGTTCCACTCCTCGAAGTGGTTGCCGATGAAGAGCGGGGCCCGGTTCGTCTCGTACGCGCGCCGGAAACCGGCCAGGTACGACTCCGTGGCCAGCACGCGCCAGCCCGGGTAGTTGTAGGAGGGCGCCCGGGTGGAGTTCCCCGACTGGTTGGCCATCATGTTGTAGTCCATGGACAGCACCTCGAACCGGTGTCCCGGGAAGGGGATGCTCTGCAGCGGCAGGTCCCAGACGCCGCCCTTCCTGCGCGGCCAGCGTTGCACTCCGCCCGGGGACGAGGCGTCGTAGCGCCAGCCCAGCTCGCGGGCGACCGGCAGCAGGTTCTCCTGGCCGAGCAGGCACGGTGTGCGGCCGCCGATCAGCTCCCGGTCGTAGTCGAAGGGCAGTGACGGGTGGTTGTGCCAACCGGTGTGCGTGCGCCACGACTTGACGAACGAGCGGGCCTGCTCGATCTCCTCGCGCCAGTCCTCCGGGCCCCAGTCGGCCACGGATCCCGGGCCGGCGCAGAAGTGCCCGTTGAAGTGCGTGCCGATCTCGTGTCCGTCGAGCCATGCCGTTCGGACGCACTCCAGCGTCTCCTTGATGTGCTCATCGGTGAGGTAGCCGATGTCGGAGGCGCCGACCGGGTTCTGCGGCGGCCGGTACAGCCGCTTCTTGGACTCCGGCAGCAGATAGAGACCGGACAGGAAGAACGTCATGTGCGCGTCGTGGGCACGCGCGAGCTCCAGGAACCGCGGGAACAGCCCCTTGCCCAGCTCGCCCGCGCCGTCCCAGGAGAACACCACGAACTGCGGAGGGGTCTCGCCCGGCTCCAGGGGCGTGGGGGAGGACGGCTGACGCGGCTGCTCGCCGGTGTACGACGTCGAGCCGTCCCCGATGAGCCTCGGGGCGCCCCTGCTTCCGGGAGGGCCGCCCTGCCCGTCACGTTCTCCGCAGCCCGAGGCGGCCGCGAGCCCGAGACCGACGCCCAGGCCCAGGCGCGCCATGTCCCTGCGGGTGATTCCACTCATCGGCATCCCAACCCGCGCCGTGCCCAGGCGCGCTGTGCGCCCCCCTGCGGTAGTGACGACACCAGGCACCGTAGAGCCGATAACCATATAAATCGACTATTTGGGGCGGCGTGGCGGGCACACGGTGGTCAAGCCGCGGCCGATCCGGTCGGCCGCCCAGCGTCACCGCTGTGCATGCCGTACCAGCCATTCCAGGGCGGCGGCCGCGTCGGCGAGGACGGAGAGGTGTCCGTCGGCCGGCCGGAGCCGCAGTTCCGCGTGGGGGCAGCGGTGCGCGAGCCACTGACCATGGGTGCTGGGCACGATCCGGTCCTGACCGCCGTGCAGCACAAGGACCGGAGCGGTGATCGCCTCCGGGTCGCAGCCCCACGGGCGGACGTAGGCCAGGTCGTCGTCGATCAGCCCGCCGGGGCCGGCGGCGACGGCCGGCCCGACGACGTCCTCGAACCAGGACCAGTCACCGGCCAGGGCCGCGTGGTCGGCCGCGGTGAACATCTCCGGGTCGTACACCGCCTCCGCCTCGAACCGCGCCTTGGTCTCGCGCCCCGCCACGGCCGCGGTCAGCGATGCCCGGCAGGACGCGGCCATGCCCGCGAACCAGTCCAGCCCCTCGGCGTCGAAGGGGGCCGGCCCCGACACGGCGACCGCCCCGAGCACCCGTTCCCGCAGCACCGCGGCGCACGCCAGGGCGTGCGAGGCGCCACCGGAGTGACCCATGACGGCGAACCGGCCGATGCCGAGCGCATCGGCCACACGGCCGACGTCGGAGGCGGCCGACGCGACGCTGCGGCCGATGAGCGGCGTGGATCCGCCGTACCCGGGACGGTCGTACGACACCCAGCGGATGCCGAGCCGGGCGGACACGGGGAAGAGCGGCCGGGGCGGCATGCCCACGTTGGGCGTGCCGTGATGCCAGAACACGGGGAGAGCCCCGGATCCGCCGGCGCCGGTGTCGTAGACGTGCAGCCTGCGCCCGTCGGGCAGCTCCAGGTCCGATTCGGCGACGTGGATGTCGGTCACAGTGGGATCCTTCCGGGTGGGTGCCGGGCGGGTGCGGCTGCCGTACTGACCCGACGGACACCCGAAAATCGTCGCCCGGGGCGAGCGGGCGGTCGGCTCGGCCCGCGACACCGACGTCCTCAGGCCCGCACCACGGGGCGCGGCAGCGCCGCTCGCCCGGTCGTCCCGCGCCGCAGCCACTCCTGACGCGGGGCCCGACGGGCCGCCTCCCCCAGCACCCCTGCGAACGCCCGCCGGGAAGCGCGAAGTCGGCCGGAGTACCGCCCGGGCTCCGTCGGCCGGGCGTCGCCTCTCCTAGGAGTGTTCGGCCACGCGCTGCGGGCGGGGCACGGTGAGCTGTGCGGTGAGCAGATGCGCATCGAGCAGCGCGACGTCGGCGGTGCGGTTGGCCCGGGAGTAACCCGCGAACATGCGCTTGGTGAGGGTGAGGGCCTCGGGTGAGCGCCGTATGAGAGGCCTGACCCACGCGGTGACGGCGGCGTCCAGTTCGCCGAGCGGGGCGACCTTGTGCAGCAGACCGAGGCGGTGGGCGGTGACGGCGTCGAAGGTCTCGCAGGTGAGCATGAGTTCACGGATCCTGGCAGCTCCGCCCTCGACGATCAGCCGGCCCATGGCGCCGCCCCACGCGGGCGGCAGGCCGATGCCGATCTCGGGCATGCGGAACCGGCAGTCGTCGGCACCGGCGCGCAGGTCGCAGAAGGAGGCGAGCGCGAGACCCGCGCCGATGACCTTGCCGTGCATCCGGGCGATGGTGACCGCGTGCGTGGTCTCCAGGGCGTCGCACACGCGGTGGGCCTTGTCCGCGATCCGGCGCATGGCGGCCCCGGTCGGGTCCTCGGCCAGCGCCGCCCGGTACTCGCCGCGGTCGGCGCCGAGACAGAAGTCCTCGCCGTCCGACGAAAGGAGCAGCACCCGGATGTCGGGGCGGTCGTGGAGGCCGTGGAGCAGGGCGGCGAGGTCGTCGAGGGCGGCGACGGTCAGCGTGCTGTCCTGCGCCGTGGGGGTGAAGCGGACCCGCAGCACCGGCCCGTCGTGTTCGACGTGCAGTGCCTTGTACGGGAAGTGGGGGGAGGCGGTGACGGTGTCGGTCATGACAGGGTGACGTCCAGGTTCAGCAGGCGCCGGAAGGCCACACGGGGTGCCCACGACGGCCTGCGTACGAGGGTGAGGCGGGGGAAGCGCCTGACCAGATGGTGGAGAAGGGTCTGGGCCTCCAGGCGGGCCAGCGGCGCGCCGAGGCAGTAGTGGATGCCTCCGCTGAAGGCGAGATGGGCGGGCTTGCGGTGCAGGTTGAACAACTCGGGGTCCGCGTGCTTGGCCGGGTCGCGGTTGGCCGCCCCCACCATGAGGTGGACCATCTCGTCCTTGAGGACCTCGACGCCGCCCAGGACACAGTCCCGGGAGGAGACCCGGCTGATCACATGCGTGGGCGGGTCGTAGCGCAACGATTCTTCAACGGCTGCGGGCACGAGGTCGGGGTGGACCGTGAGCCGGTCCCACTGCCGGGGATGCTCCAGCAGCAGGAGCGTCATCGTGGACAGCAGCGTGGACGTGGTCTCCAGTGCCGCCAGCAGGACGAACAAGGCGAGGAAGTAGACCGCCTCGTCCGCCTTCTCGCGGTCGCTCTCCATGCCGTCCCACACCGTGATCCACCGCGACACGGGGTCGTCACCGGGATGGGCCCGCCGGTGGCGGACGAGCTCCATGAAGTAGGTGCGCAGCTCCGCCGTGGCCACGTCCGACTTCGCCAGCTGGCTGGCCGACGGCAGCAACTCCTGGGTGAAGACCTGGTCGTGGGTGAGGTCCCGCAGGCGGGGGAAGTCGGCCGTCGGCAGCCCGAGCCAGTGCCCGATGGCGGCGACCGGCAGCTCCTCGCTCACCAACGCGTTGAAGTCGGCCTCGCCCCCCTGCAGTTGCTCGGCCAGTGAGTCGAGGAGCCTGCTCGTGATGAGGTCCACCGTCCCGCGCAGCTCCTCCAGGGAGGCACGGTCGAACATGCCCGCCGACCGGCGCATCCAGGTGTGGTCCGGAGGGTTGAGGGCGGGCAGTGTCCTGCTCATCTCGCGCGAGGAGGGAGCCGTCCAGCGGGTGCCGTCTCCCTGCTCCTCCCGCCAGCGCGCATCGGGTTCCAGCCACTCGCGGCTGCGCAGGACCTGGTCACACAGGTCGAAGCGGGTGACGAGGTGCCCTCCCCAGGGTGCTGCGACGACTCCGCCCCCCGACCGCAGTTCCGCATAGATCGGAAAGGGGTTGGCCTGGCCCTTCGCCGTCCGCAGGCGGGAGAACAACGAAACGGCAAATCGCCTGTGAATGGGCGGAGTTATCGCAATCTCCACGATGTCTCCTTCTTGATCTCAGCATCAGCCGCCATGCATACCCCTCGGTCAACTGATGCATACAAGATGACTATTCACGTGGAGAGTTGCCTACGTCACTCTCCTCTGGTCCATGCCAGGAACCGGCTGAACAGACCGGGCTTGGCCTTGGGTGCAGCGGTCGCCGCCGGCTGGGGCGCATGGCTCGCGGCGCGGTGCGGGGAGGGCACGGCCGCTTGCGGCTCCGGCGTCCGAGCGGGCGTCGGCGCCACGGCCCGGGGCGTGAACCGCACCGGGAGAGCCACCAGGGAGCGGCTCCAGGGAGCCGGCACCCAGCTCAAGTCCTTGAACGGCACCCGGACTTCGATGTCCGGCAGCCGGTTGAGCAGGGTCTCGACGGCGGTGACGGCGATCACGAACGCCGGGTCCTTGGCGGGGCAGGCGTGCGGGCCGGCCCCGAAGGCCAGGTGGGCCTTGGCGCTGAGCTGCTCCCGGTGCTCCGCCAGCCGCGGATCGGTGTTGGCGGCAGCGAAGGAGATCACCACCGGGTCGTTCGCCCGGAGCACCCTGTTTCCCAACTCCACGTCGTGGGTGGGGTAGTGAACCGCGTAATTTGCGATCGGCGCGTAGTTCCACAGCACCTGGGTGACGGCGTCCTCGACCGGCAGCCCGGCCTGCCAGTCCTCGCCGAGGATCAGCGCGCTGCCGCTGCCGATCGTCGCCGACAGGGGAGCGGTGCCTCCCGAGAGCAGCGTCACGAGCTGGTGCAGGACCTCCTCGTCGGTCAGCCCCGCGGAGTGCTCCATCAGACGGGTCGTCAGATCGCGGCCAGGGCGGCGCCGCTTGAGCGCGATCAGCTCGCCGAGCGCCTCGCCCAGCACCTGGTCCGCGCCGGCCGTACCGTCGAAGATGCCGCTGATCCCGACGATGACCCGGTCGCCGATCTCCGGCGGGCACCCGAACAGGTCACTGAAGACCAGCAGCGGCAGCGGCTGCGCGTACTCGGCCATCAGCTCCGCCTGCCCGAGCCGGTCGGAGCTGAACCGGCTGATCAGGTAATCGGCCGACTGCTGGGTCTGCCGGACCAGTTGAAGCTCGTTGATGGTGGCCAGACTGTCGGTGACGGCCTGGCGGAGGCGGGCGTGCGCGGCCCCGTCGCTGAACAGCGCGTTGGGCCGGTAGCCCATCATCGGCAGCGCCGGGCTGTCCTCGGGAACCCGTCCCTCGTTCAGCGCCCGCCAGCGCCGCGAGTCCCGGACGAACGAAGCGGGATTCTGCAGGATGTACAGGGCCGCGTCGTAACTGGTGACCAGCTCGACCTCCACCCCGGGGGCGATGTCGACCGGCGCGCTCGGGCCGAGGCTGCGCAGGTGTGCGTAGGAGGAGTCGGGATCGGAGCCGAACTGGGGGCCGTAGAGCGGTACGTTGCCGTGCGCGGGGCAGCCGGCCGGTGGCCCTTGTACGCCGGGACGCTGGTGCATGTGGGGGTGGCTCCTAGTCGAGAAGGGACAGAAGGTGGTGGACGAGGGTGATGAGGGCCTGCGCCGACGACTGCTGGTCCCGGACGTCACAGGTGACGACGGGCGTCCGGTCGGACAGGTTCAGCGCCTCGCGGATCTCCGCGAGCGGGTAGTCGGTCATGCCGTCGAAGTGGTTGACGCCGATGGCGTACGTCAGGCCGAACCGCTCGACCAGGTCCAGGACCGGGAAGGACTCGGACAGCCGCTCGGGGTCGACGAGGACCAGCGCGCCCAGCGCCCCCCGGGACAGCTCCTCCCACATCTCCTTGAAGCGCTCCTGACCGGGCGTGCCGAAGAGGTACAGCACCACCTCGTCGCTGATGGTCAGGCGGCCGAAGTCCATGGCGACGGTCGTGGTGGTCTTGTCCGGGGTCCCCGACAGGTCGTCGAACCCCACGCTGGCCTCGGTGATCTCCTCTTCGGTCCGCAGCGGCTCGATCTCGGAGATGCTTCCGATGCACGTGGTCTTCCCGACCCCGAAGTGCCCCACCACGAGGATCTTCACCGCGGTGAGGACACCTGAATCCAGGTACACGAATCACGCTCCGAATCGGGCTTTGAGGCCGTCGAGTACGGCGTTGAGCACTTCTCGGTCGACACGTTCGGCGCGCGGAACCGGCTTCCGCGCGATGATGAGACCGCTCTCCTCCATCTGCGCCAGGAGAATCCGCACGATCCCCAGCGGCAGATGCGTGTGGGCGGCCACTTCCGCGACGGAGAGAAAGCCGTCCGTGACCAGCTCCAGAACCTGCCGCGCCTCCGGGGAAAGCGTGCGAGCCGAGGTGGCGGCACCCTCTTGCGCGGACACCAGGGTCGTGCGCTCGTAGGCATTGTCCGGGGGCAGCGCACGCCCGTTCGTGATCACGAAGAGCGGGACTAATGCGGAGGTCAGCTCCAGTTCCTGATCCGGCTCGTCATTCACGTGCGGCTCGCCTCCCCGCGTGGTGCCACATATGCGCTCAGCCGGGGCACCACCTGATGCAGACGGGTGGTGAACTCCTCGATATCGGCGTCGTGTTCGGCGGCCGCGGCCAGGAACGCACCGTGGCCGGCCGAGATCAGAAAGATCCAGCCGTGCTGAAACTCGATCACCGTCTGCCGCCACTGCGCGTCCTGGGCCACGCCGGCGAACTGCGAGGTCGCCCGGCTGTAGGCGTGAATCCCTGTCATGGCCGCGGAGATGGTGTCCGCGAGGTCCTGGCGCATGCCCGTGGTCGCGCCGCGGGGCAGCCCGTCGGAGCCCAACAGGACGGCGTGCCGGGCGCCTTGGACGTCACCGACCACATCGTCGAGGTCGGCGATCGGGATCCCCGTGCCACCTACCGGCCCGTCCGGCCCGGGGGCCCGGCCGTACTGCCCGTCAACGCCGTCCGCACTCACCCGGGGCGGCGAGGTGAGGTTGTTGCCGAGCCGGGCGACCAGCCGGTGCATGCGGAAGGAGATCTGCTGCATGTCGACATCGGGTGCCGCGGCCGCCGCGAGGTACGCGCCCTGCCCGGCTCCGATCAGGAAGATCCAGCCGTGCGAGAACTCGATGATCGTCTGATTCCACTGCCTGTCCTCCCCCGGCCCGGCGAAGTGGGAGGTCGCCCGGCTGAGTGACTGCATACCCGCCATGGCGGCGGAGATCGTCCGCACGTCCTTGCGGTCCATGCCGTCGGTCGCGCCGCGGGGAAGGCCGTCCGCGGACAGCAGGACAGCGTGGCGCGCCTTCGGCACGTTGTGCACGATGTCCTCGAGCATCCACGACAGGTCTGTGGTCATGCGTCATCGGACCCTTCGGACGGCGCCGAAGCGAGGCCGCGACCCGAGAGCGTGCCGCGCTGGAAGGCGCCCAGGCTCCTGCCTGCGGCCCGGCCGGCTTCCTCGGACGCCGGCGTGGGCGGGGCCGTGGTGTCCTGGTCGGGGACACTGGCGATGGGTACCTGGCGGGCTCCCCGGCGCGGCAGGCCGTGCGCGGTACGGGCCACCGGTTCCGGTCGGCCGACGGTGCCATGGATGCCGCTGACCTGGGAGTCTTCCACCGGTGCCGTCTCCTCCTCGGTCCACAGCTCCGCCGGCAGCAGCACGACCGCTCGAACGCCGCCGTAACGGGACACACCGGTCACGTCCACCCGGAATCCGTACTGCTGTGCCAGCAGGCCGATGACGGGGAAACCGAACTTCGGCTGGTTTCCGAGATGCGAAAGCCGGGGGCGGAAGTCACCGGAGAGCAGTGCGGAAGCCTTCTGCCGGTCCTCGTCGTTCATACCGACGCCGGCATCGTCGATGACGATGCACAGATTCTTCTGGACCCGCTGGAAAGTGATCTCGATGGGCGAGCCCTGCTGGGAAAAACTGGCAGCGTTGTCAAGAAGTTCCGCAACGGCGAGGGCGACCGGAGAAACGGCAGAGGCTTTCAACGCAAAACCGGTCTGCTGCATGATTTCGACGCGCCGGAAGTTTCGAATCTGACCCTGTGCGCTGCGCACCACGTCATAAACGCTCGCGGCCCTGTTTCGGCGGCCCAGCGGCGCACCGCACATAACCGCAATTCCCTGGGCCTTGCGTGCCATCTGCGCATTGGCGTGACTGACTTCCAGCAAATCACCCAGGACAGAATGCCCGCCGTACTTGCGCTGGATTTCCTCAAGAAGCGCCAATTGCTCCGCGGCAAGGCTCTGCAGAAAACGTGCGGAACCTTTGAGGACCGCCTTGGTGCTCTCCTCGGCCGCTTCTTCGGCTTCTTGGATGGTTTTGTCGTGCTCCGCTTTGTGCTGCTGCAACTCGGCTCTTAAGGCGGCCAGTTGACTGTCGGCCTCACTCAGACTCCGGGTCAGGGCGGCCTCGGCCTGCTGCTTCTTCGCCGCTATGGCCTTGTTGCGACGACTGAGCACCAGGGCCGCGGGGGGGGGGGGGGGGGGGGCCGCGCGCGCCCCCCCCCCCCCCCGGGGGGGGGGGCGGGGCAAGCATGAAAGTGGGTTTGGGGCGGCCGGGGGGGGGGGGCGCCC